>JANTHQ010000324.1 GCA_024762375.1 Anaerolineaceae bacterium | reverse complement strand
GCGCAGCAATCGCGCCGCGTTGGGGTCATCTTCCACAATTACAATTTGCCGGATGCGCGCATCCAAGTTATCCAATGCCGCCAGCACGCCTTCGCCCGTATCGGGGGTAACGACATCTTGATGCAGTGCCCGCACGCGGCGGTCGTCCAGCAGATGTTTTTCCACCGGGAATGTGTGGCCGGAACAGTTGACCACCACGGTTTCGGTGGGTTTGATGATTTGACGGCCAATCATTTTGAACAATCCGGCGAAGGCCATAGCCGGCGCCGGCTCCATCGAAATTCCCTCCAACTGCGCCAGCACGTGCATCGCATGGAATGATTCATCGTCGGGTATGGCTTCAAAATGCCCGCCATGCGTCAGCGCAATTTGCCGCAAATGGGGATACACATCACCGGGGTCGCCGGTGGCAACGGTGGCAATCAGCGTTTGGGGGATTTCCACCGGTTTTGCGCGGTCCAGCCCGGCATCGAATGCCGAAACCATCGGCGCACAACCGGCGGCTTGAATGTGCGCCATTTTCGGCAGGCGGTCAATCAACCCCATTTCTTTCAATTCCAAAAAGCCTTTCCACACCCCCACCGGCCCCAACCCGCCACTGACGGCTTGCACATACCAATCCGGCGCGATAAATTTTCCGTCGGCAGGCGAAAACACTGCGCCCAGTTGTTCGGCAATTTCAAACGCCACAGTTTTCATGGCTTCTTTCGCGGCGATATTTTTCACGCCTTTGTCGTAATAAATGCCCTGTCGCCGGGCAAAACGCGCCGCGACTTTTTTGGTACGGTCGTATGATGCGGTAACTTTAATGACCTCTGTGCCATACAGCGCAATTTCGCGCATTTTATCCTGTGGCACGGCGCTGTTCAAAAATGCCCAAACTTTTATGCCCGCCCGCGCCGCATATGCCGAATATGAGATGCCGACATTGCCGGTGCTGGCAACGGCAAATTCGTTGATGCCATTTTCTTTAAATGTGGAAATCGCCAGCGATGCCTGCCGGTCTTTGAATGAGCCGGTGGGTGTTTGTCGCTCATCCTTCAAGTAGATTTGCTGGTGGCCGAGCATCAATCCTAAATTTGGCAGATGAATCAACGGGGTGTATCCCTCCCCCATCGAAACGATATTCTCCCGACTCACCAACGGAAGCAATTCCCAATAGCGCCACATGGTTTGCGGGCGAGCCGCCAATTCGGCAGCCCACACCTGTTTGGTGGCTGCCAAATCATAAATCGGGTCGAGCCAGTCGCCGCCACAGTGCGGGCACTGACCGAGACCCGATTGAAAGGGAAATGTTTTTTGGCAGGAATCGCATTTGAGGGCAATGGGAGCAGTCATAATCAAACCTGTGTTGTTTATTCCGGAGCCAGATAGGTGTCGGCGTGCTGTAACAGGTCGGCATCGGTAAAATGCCCTTTGCTCAACACCGCAACCGCGCGGGTGGAAATCCGGGCTCGCTCATCATCTGTGAGTTCGCGGGCGGTGATGACGATAACCGGCAGGTCAGCAAAATCATCCTCTGCTGCCAGCGCATCCATCACCCCGAAACCATCCAGTTTCGGCATCGTCAAATCGAGCACAACCAAATCGGGACGGTTGTTGTGGATGACAGCCAGCCCTTCGACGCCATCGGCGGCGGCAAGCACCAAACAGTCGCGCGCCTCTAAAATGCGCCGAATGAGCAGAATATCATCGGCATGGTCATCGATGACCAATACTTTTTTCACCGAGCCGCGCATTTGTCCAACCGTTTCCAGCACAGACAGCAAATCGGGTTTGATGACCGGTTTGACCAGATACGCCACCGCCCCGAGTTGGGTGGCCCGGAATCGGTCTTCGATGATACTGCAAATGACAACCGGAATATGAGCGGTGTGCGGATTGCTTTTTAAACCTTCCAACACCTGCCAGCCACTGATATCAGGCAGTAAAATGTCGAGCAATATCGCTTCGGGTTGTTGTTCTTTTGCCACGGCAACCGCATCTTCGCCGGTGGTATGCACCGTCAGCGACACGTCCTTCCCTTCAAGATATTGCTGGTAATAGTCGCCAATTCGGGCATCGCCATCAATCACCAATATTGAACGCGGCAATCTGGCGGGTTTTGGCGGCAGCACAACGATTTCATCGGTGGTTTCAGGCGTTTTTTCTTCCATTACCGGCGCAAGCGGTAACGTGATGGTGAACACTGAACCATCGCCCAGTTTACTGTCAACGGTGATGGTTCCATGGTGCATTTCGATGAATTTTTTGGTAATCGGCAGACCCAGCCCGGTGCCACCGGCTTTTCGGGTGGTCGAAGCGTCAACCTGCGTGAATTCATCAAAAATACTTTCCAGATTTTCCGGCGCAATACCGATACCGGTATCTGCAACCCGCACCCACGCGCGTTCATTTTCAATTCCGGCCGTGATGGTTATCGTGCCTTCATCGGTAAATTTTGCGGCGTTAGAAACCAAGTTGAGCAATACCTGCCGCATTCGCGTTTCATCGCCCATAACCGGCGGCAAATCTTGCGGGATATCGGAAATCACTTCGACCGGCTTGTCTTTTACCAACCCCACAGCCGTCGATGCAGCCCCGTCGAGCAATGGTTTTAAATCGAGTGGGGCGATGTTCATGTCCATTTTGCCCGCCTCAATTTTGGACAGGTCTAGAATGTTGTTAATCAAGTCAAGCAGATGTTTTCCGCTTTGGTGGATGGATGTCAGGTCGGTGCGCTGCATTTCGGTGAGCGGGCCATCAATGCCTTTTAGGATTACCCGCGAAAAACCGATGATAGAATTGAGTGGTGTGCGAAGTTCGTGTGACATATTCGCCAAAAATTGCGTTTTCAGTTTATCAACTTCGCGCAATTGCTCGGCGATGTCACGTTCTTCCTGATAGGCCTTGGCGTTTCCGATGGATGTAGCGATTTGAGTGGCAAGAATTTCCAGCACGGCAATCAGGTTTTGGTCGAATGTATTGGTGTGCGCGCTGCGCATTTCAATTGCGCCGATGGTTTCCTGCCCCAGCACGAGCGGCACCACCAATACCGATTTCACGTCCGGGTCATCTTCCGGCAGCCATGCCACCGAATCCGGCTGTGCATCTTGAGCCACCACTGTTTGACGCTGATGCACGGCTCGCCACGGCAGCGAACCATACTGCAGCGTGCGCTGCTCGGTTTTGGGTTGTGTGCCGTGTCCATCGCCGGAGAAAACCAGTGCATCCCAGTTGTCGCTGGCGGGATCGGTTAAAAAGATGTTAACCTGTTTCAGCCCGAATCGACTTTGCACCAAAGAAACACTGTACGTCAGTAGTTCATTCAAATTGAGTGTGGCGGTGATTGCCTGCCCAATTTCGGAACTGGTCTGCAATTCTGCGACCCATCGCTCCGTTTGTTCAATCAGGCGCGCATTGTCAACCGCCAGTGCGGCCTGCGCGCTGACCGCCTCTAAAATGGCGCGTTCATCATCCGTCCATTCCCGCTCCGCAGAATCAATCAGCGCCAGCGCGCCCACTTGCGCCCCGCGAAGGTTCATGGGGCTAACCAGCGCCGAAATATTTTCCGGCTCA
>JANTHQ010000323.1 GCA_024762375.1 Anaerolineaceae bacterium | reverse complement strand
TGAAAGAACGCAATCCCGACATAAAAATCATCGCACTGACCGGTTACCCGCTGGAAAGTGGCTCAAAAAAGAAATTATCAGAAGGTTTTGTCAGTTGGCTGCCCAAACCTTTAGATGTTGACCAACTGGCTACCGCCATTTTCAATGCGCTGAAATAATTTTCAATGCGGTTGCAGTTGCGTACCAAATTCTTATCGCATTGTTGCCGTCGTTGCCGTAATCCAATCATAAAAAAGCAGGATATACCCTCAACGTGGCATACCCTGCTTTTTAATTTGCGCGAAAATGCAATTATGGCTGCAGCAAAACTTTTCCGGCTGTTTTCCGTCCGGCGAGCAGTTGATGCGCCTCCGCCGCTTGCGCCAGCGGCAGTGTTCTATCGATGCGCAGTTTTAGCGACCCGTCCGCCAGCCATTGGAACAAATCGCCGGCACGCCACAACAGGTCTTTCCGCTCTGCGATGTAATGAAAGAGGCTGGGACGGGTAACAAACAGCGACCCCTTTCGATTCAACTCACCCAAATCAAAGGGAGGAACCGGCCCGCTGGATTGCCCAAAAAGCACCATGTACCCGCGATTACGCAACACATTCAAACTTTTATCGAACGTTGCCTGCCCCACCGAATCATACACCACATCGACACCGCGCCCGTCAGTGAGACGCATCGTTTCCGCCTCGAAATCGGTTTCGGTATAGCGAATAATGTGGTCTGCACCGGCAGCGGTAGCCAATGCCGCTTTTTCGGCGGTAGAAACAGTGCCAATCACCGTCGCGCCGGCTTTTTTGGCCAATTGCACCAATAACAGCCCTACCCCACCGGCAGCAGCATGAATCAGCGCGGTTTCTCCGGGCTGAAGCGGATATGTGCTGAAAACCAGATAGTGCGCCGTCATACCTTGCAGCATAATTGCCGCCGCATCGGTCAGCGACACATCTGCCGGAACGGGAACTGCTTTTTCGGCCGGCACGACAGCATATTCAGCATACGCCCCCAATTGAGAGCTATACGCAACACGGTCACCGACAGCAAAATCCGTCACATTGCTGCCCACTGCTTCGACGGTACCGGCCGCTTCCAACCCGGGGGTAAATGGCAGCGGAAGCGGATACAAACCAATCCGATGATAAATATCAATAAAATTGACGCCGGCGGCGTGAATTTTCACCAAAATTTCATTTTCTGCCGGGGTCGGTATCGAAATTTCTTCAGTTTGCAGTTGTTCCGGGCCACCTGTTTGATGTACACGTATCGCTAACACACAATGCTCCTTTTTGTTTTAGATGATCCCCAATTCTTGACCAACTTTTTTGAATATCCCCAATGCCTCATCCAAATCGGCAGATGAATGCGCCGCAGACAACATTACTCGAATGCGGGCTTTACCTTTCGGCACAGTCGGGAAACCGATGGCTGTGGCAAAAACGCCTTCTTCAAACAATCGCTGGCTCATTTTTTGCGCCACCGTGGCTTCGCCCAACATAACCGGGGTAATGGGTGTTTCGCTATGGCCGATATCAAAGCCCATGCGCTGCATTTCTTGCTTGAAGTAACGTCCATTATTCCACAGTTTTTCCACCAAATCTGTGCTTTCTTCCAGAATATCAACCGCTGCAATACACGCTGCAACATCTGCGGGGGTAACGGCACTGGAGAATAAGAATGGTCTACCGCGTTGGCGCAACCAATCGACAATTGTTCGTTTGCCGGCAACATAACCGCCGACCACTCCAAACGCTTTCGACATAGTGCCGACTTCAACATCCACCCGGCCGTGCAAGCCAAAATGATCCACGATGCCGCGTCCGCCGTGCCCCAACACGCCTTCGCCGTGTGCATCATCAACCATAAAAATCAGATTGTGTTCTTCCGCAACCGTCACCAGTTTGTCAAGCGGGGCAATGTCGCCATCCATTGAAAATACACCGTCGGTCACCAGCAACGCTTTTGAGAAAGGTTTTGCTTCTTTGACAGCCCGCTGCAAATCATCCGCATCATTATGTTTATACGGGATAATTTTTGCGCGAGACAACCGACACCCATCAATAATGGAGGCATGATTCAACTCATCCGAGAAAATCACATCGCCTTTTCCAACCAACGCCGGGATGGTTGCCAAATTTGCGGTGAATCCGGACTGAAAGGAAATGGTGGCTTCGGCACCTTTGAATTCTGCCAACCGTTCTTCCAATTCCAAATGGAAAGACATCGTTCCGGCGATGGTTCGCACTGCGCCGGGGCCGACACCCCATCGTTCGATGGCATCTTGTGCCGCTTTTTTCAAGCGGGGGTCATTCGCCAAACCCAAATAGTTGTTCGAGCAAAAATTGAGTTTCGATTCGCCATTGACAACAATTCGGGCGCCCTGTGGCGATTCTAACGTGCGAATGTTGGTAAACAACCCTTGTTTTTTCAATACCGCTATTTCATCTTCTATCCATTGAAGTTTTGACTCAGGCAT
The DNA here is from genome assembly GCA_024762375.1 of Anaerolineaceae bacterium. Lineage (GTDB taxonomy): Bacteria > Chloroflexota > Anaerolineae > 4572-78 > 4572-78 > JANTHQ01. The sequence continues at coordinate 1,100 of JANTHQ010000323.1, read as the reverse complement.
CATTGCCTCCTTTTTTTCATTGTTTTCTCTATTGAAAATATATCCGCTTCGGGAAAAAAGTAAAATTTCGGATTGTTTTTGGCGGAAAAAAAAGCCGATGCTGTTCCAGCATCGGCGGGTTTGTTTATTTTGGTTACTGCGACAGGTGCATCGGCATAATGACATGCAGGAAGGTGTCATCGCCCTGCACACGCACTAAACCCGGGCTGGCGGGCGTGGTCGTTTCGAGCACAACATGAGCGCCATCAATAACATTCAGCACATCAATAAGATATTTGGCATTAAAGGCAATGACAATCGGTTCACCTTCAATATTGCCGTCCAACTCGGTGATATTGTCGCCCAATTCGGGGCTGGTAGCGGTCAAACTGACCCGTCCGCCAACCAATTCACCATCGCCGGGTTGAATATCTATTTTGACGATATTGGCAGCATCGCGAGCAAACAGGTACGATACCCGTGCGGCACTCAAGAAATTTTTGGCATCCAACACCGTTCGGGTGGTGAATGTTTTCGGAATAATTTGGGTAACATCGGGGAATCGGCCTTCAATCAACTGTGACACCAAATCAATTTTATCCAGATGAAACAGAATTTGATGCAACCCGGATGTTACCGCCACTTGAACCGGCTCATCCTGCCCGCCCAACACCCGTGCCAACTCTGACAACGCCCGGGCGGGAATAATCACCTCAACCGGTGTGTCGATGGTGTGCGCCAAGGGGATGGTTTTTGTGGAGAGTCGGAAACCGTCCGTACCGGATAAAATTAGCTGGTCACCATCGAACTGGGCACGGATACCGGTGAGCACCGGCCGGCTTTCTTCAATCGCCGCGGCAAATGTTACCTGATTTATCGCTTGTTTCAGCACGTGGGGGTCGATATGGATAATTTCATCCACCGCATCCAAACCCGGAACTTGCGGAAATTCTTGGGCACTGATGCCTTTCATGTTCGCTTCAAAGTGGGCGCAACGGATATTGAGCGTTTGCGTGTCTTCATCCAGCGACAAATCAATTCGTTCTGCAGGCAAAGAATTCACAAATTCTGACAGCAACCGCGCCGGAACCGTAATTGCTCCCGCATCCTCAACTTTTGCA
>JANTHQ010000322.1 GCA_024762375.1 Anaerolineaceae bacterium | reverse complement strand
AACAGCACGCCGGACGGGTCCCACACGTGTGTCACGAGCGCGCCATAATCTTCATCTTTTGGCGGCCGAACGCGGGTATTCGGGAATGAATGTTCCGCCAGTACAGCAGAAATATGCTCAAACCACGCGCCGGTATCCGCCACAGCAAAGAAAAGCATTGTATTATTTGCCCAATCTTTGTTGTAATAGTCCTGCAAATAAAACGTGTGGCCGTCCAGTTCGCATACCGCCAGATTGTCATCTTCCCAAGTGATAGTCCAACCCAGCGCGGTATAGAATTTTTTGGAAATTTCATAGTTTTTGGCGGGCAAGAATACCCGCATATCGGTGATTTTTAAATTTGGCATACGCGACTCCAAACGGCATGAAAAAAACGTGACGGGGAAAAAATCTCTCCATCACGTTTTATCTGAAATGGGTACGAATGTCAATTTCGGCGGGTCATTCCACCGGAAAGCCTGCCGCGCGCCACGCCGTCAAGCCGCCATCAACGCTGGTGACCTGCGAGAATCCGGCATTGAGCAGAATATCGCGCCCGACAGCGCTGCGGTTCCCCGAACGGCAGATAACGACGATTTCCTGGTCTTTCGGCAGTTCGTTCACCCGGCTTTCCAGTTCATCCAGCGGGATGAGCGTGGTGTTCGGCGCGTGAAAATCGTTCCATTCTTCCGGTGTGCGCACATCGAGCACGAATGTACCGTTTTGGTACAATTTGTACGCTTCATCCACGCTGATATTCGGTGCGACGGCACCGGTGGTGGCAGTGGGTTGCCCCCCGCTGCGGATGAGCGCAAATCCGCCCACCAACAGTACCACAATTGCCGCGAGGGCAATCCACATTATATTTTGGTTTGATTTTTTGGCAGTCTGTTTCGACGCCCGGCGCGTTTTCGCCATTCTTTCACCTCGGCTTTATTTGAGAATAAAAATTTTTTGGAGTGTCATTCCCGCCTGTGCCCGTTTTTTGGGTGCGAAGGCGGGAATCCATAGTTTTGTGCTGTGGATTCCGGACAATTCGCTGCACGAATTTCCGGAATGACAAAAACTCCGAACTGGTGGAATTTACACTCATTTAGATGTATTTTCGAGCAAAAGGTTACAACGAATGCACCGATTCGGCAATTTCTTCTGCCAGCGCGTGGACGGCGGCGGTGGATTCCGCCATTCGTTTGACCAGCGCACTGCCGACAATCACGCCATCGGCGAAGTGTGCCACCTGCCGCGCCTGCGCGCCATCCCCAATACCGAACCCAACGGCGAGCGGGGTATCGGTGGCGGCGCGCACCCGCGCCACAAATTGCGGCAGAGTGTCGGACAGCCGGTTGCGCGCGCCGGTCACGCCCGTGAGCGACACCAAATAGATGAACCCGCGCGCTTTTTCCGCCACCAGCGAAATGCGTTCCGGCGTGCTGGTCGGCGCGAGAAAATAGACCAGCGCCAAATCGTGTTTTCGGCACAGCGCGTCCATTTCGCCCGCTTCTTCCGGCGGCAGGTCGGGGATTATGAAGCCGTCAATTTTGATTTTGGCGGCGGCTTCCACCAGATTTTCCAGCCCGAAAGCGAGAAAGGGATTCAGATACCCCATCAGCAAAAAAGGCACGGAAATGCCTTCGGCGCGGAGTTGTGCCGCCATTTGCAGGCATTTTTCCACGGTGACGCCGTTTTCCAGCGCGCGCTGAGTGGCGGCCTGAATGGTCGGGCCGTCGGCGAGCGGGTCGGAAAAAGGTACGCCGAGTTCAACCATATCGGCGCCGGTGGCGACCACCGCCCGCACCGCGTCCAGCGACGCTTCGGGGGTGGGGTATCCGAGCGGGATGTATGGCATGAAGGCCGTTCCGCGGCTGAAGGTTGTTTCGATTGTTTTGAGGGTCATGGTGACCTCCGGGTTTCGGGTTTCAGGTTTCGAGTTCAAGGTTGAAATTGGCTTTCAGCTATCAGCGGTCAGCTTTAAGCTGAAGGCTAATGGCTGTCCGCTGTGAGCTTGATTACTGTATCCAAATCTTTATCGCCCCGACCGGATAAATTCACGATGATGATGTCATTTTTGGACATTTTCGGGGCGCGTTTGATAGCTTCGGCGACAGCGTGCGCCGATTCCAGCGCGGGGATGATTCCTTCCAGCCGCGAAAGCAGGTGAAAGGCTTCCAACGCTTCATCATCGGTGGCGAAGGTGTATCCCGCGCGCTCGACATCGCGGAGCAGGGCGTGCTGCGGCCCGACGGAGGGGTAATCCAGCCCGGCGCTGACCGAATGGGTTTCCATAATTTGCCCGTCGGCGGTTTGCAGGACGAATGAGCGCGTGCCGTGCAACACGCCGAGCCGCGCACGGTCGGGGTCGGCGAAACGGGCGGCGTGTTTGCCGCTTTCAATGCCGAGTCCGCCCGCTTCCACGCCAATCATCGCCACATTTTCATCGTCCAGAAACGCCTGAAACAGCCCGATGGCATTCGAGCCCCCCCCCACGCAAGCGATGAGCGTGTCAGGCAGGCGGCCTTCCGCGTCCAGAATTTGCCGCCGCGCCTCCCGCCCGATGACCGCTTGAAAATCGCGGACGATGGTGGGGTACGGGTGCGGACCCAGCACCGAACCGAGCAAGTAATGGGTGGTTTCCACATTCGTCACCCAATCGCGGATGGCTTCGTTGATGGCGTCTTTCAGCGTTTTGCTACCCGATTCCACCGGGCGCACTTCCGCACCGAGCAGTTTCATACGGTACACATTCGGCTGCTGGCGAGCAATATCCACCGTGCCCATATAGATGATGGCGTCCAGCCCCAGCAGGGCGCAGGCGGTCGCTGTGCCGACGCCGTGCTGACCCGCGCCCGTTTCGGCGACAATTCGCGTTTTGCCCATGCGTTTCGCCAGCAGTGCCTGTCCCAGCGCGTTGTTGATTTTGTGCGCGCCGGAATGGTTCAGGTCTTCCCGCTTCAGATAGATTTTCGCCCCGCCGAGATGGTCGGTGAGCCGGCGGGCAAAGGTCAGCGGCGATTCGCGCCCGACATACGTTTTCAGCAAATGCTCAAATTCCGCCATAAATTCGGGGTCAGCAATGGCGGCAGCGTAGGCCGATTCCAGTTCCGCCAGCGCGGGCATAAGGGTTTCCGGCACAAATTGCCCGCCATACGGGCCAAATTTTCCGTCCACCGCGTGGGTGATATTCATAAAAAACCTCCGGTTTTTTTAGTGAACACCCCCTCCCCAACCCTCCCCCTTGCAGGGGGAAGGTGTCGCGTCAGCGACGGGAGGGGGTAAGATTCCCAATCTCCAATCAGCCAATTTCTCGTATCTGCTCAATAAATTTCCGCACTTTCGCCGGGTCTTTCTTCCCCTTCGACGCCTCCACACCGCTGCTGACATCCACGCCGAGGGGGCGCACGGTGCGGACGGCGGTCGCCACGTTTTCCGGCGTGAGGCCGCCCGCCAGCAGGATGGGGTATCGCCGGGCGAGTTGCGCCGCCAATTCCCAATCGGCGACTTTGCCCGTGCCACCGCGCTCGGTGGGATGGAAGGCGTCAATCAAAATGAATGGTGAGTGACGAATGACGCGTGACGAATGCTGTT
>JANTHQ010000321.1 GCA_024762375.1 Anaerolineaceae bacterium | reverse complement strand
AAAACTGTCGTCATATCTTGCCTGCCGGCGCTGAAGTAAACCCGCCCGCGCCCGAAGCGGGCAATCTCACCGAGCCAGTCACGGTCAATTTCGTATCCAATGCCCACCACATAAACCCGCATATTTTGTTGTGCCGCCCGTTCCGCAAAATACAGCGGACAGCGATAAGCCGCGGTATTGTCAGGATTCCGCCACGCGGGCGCCGTGGTATCGGTGCAGCCGTTTTGCCAAACGGTAGAATTTGGCAACCCGTCGGTCACCAGAATCATCGCTTTGCGAACTTCATCGCCGCGAACGCAGGATGACAGCGAACTGCCGTCACAATCGTTGTTCACGGCATCCACGCCCAAAACCTGCAACCCCTGATGGATGCCATAAGCCGTCGGTGTGCCGCCTGCCGCCCGCATATCTTCGATGCCTTTCAGCACTTCCGTGAAACTGTACGGGTGCGACCCGCCGACACAGGGGATACCCTGCGTTTCTCCGGCACGCAAGCAGGTCAGCGGCGTACTGCCGACACCGGACGTGCTGAAATATGTCAGCCCGATTTGGTCACGCGCCGGTTGCAGGTTGCGGATGAGCGATTTGGCGCTTTCTTTCACATCGCGCAGGTGCATTTCCCACTCATCGAAAATCGGTTGGCGGGCGTTATCACGCGGCTCGGTCAACCCCAGTGAAAAATCTGGGAAAAGGTAATCGGCGCGGGGAAAGGTGCATTGCGTCGCCGGGTCGGTGACATTTTCCCCGAAAATATCGTTGCAATAATCGCAAGCGGTACGGTACGCCGAAGCAACCGTGGCGGTAGCGGTTCGCGTGCCGCCCAATTCGGCAGCAGCCGCACCATAATCGCCGGGGACGGTCTGTGTGTGAGCATCGGTCACCACAATGCGGTCAATGCTGTAGCCCGCGCTTCCGGCAAAAAAGTACAGCCGATAATAGCGGTTGAAATCAACCGTCACATTCCCCAACAGCACCCAACGCCAATCGTTGCCCGCCAACGACGGTACAATTGAAATATCCCCCGCAGCAGGTCGGGGCGGGAAATCGGTTGGGACGGTGGCAGTCAACACGGAAAAATAGGCGGCGTCCGGGTCGAAATCGGCGAAAAAGCCGCTATCGTAATCCAACCCCCGCCCGGCGTGAACCCGCACCCAGACATACGCCGGCTGACCCGCCGCCCAGCCGTTTCCAATTCCATCATAAAATTGAAAATCGTATGCCAGCCACGGTGCAACCCCCGCTTGCGCGTCGCTCAACGTGTAATGACGCCCATAGCCGCCATTCGAAATAATGGACGGGTGATGTGCCATATGCGCTCCCATCCCGTCGATGGATGTTCCCTGTGATGGATAATATGGCGTGAGTTCGGAAGAATAATTGCCTTCCCCGCGCTGAAATGCCCAATACCCTTTGCCAAACTCTTGCAAATCCGTGTCAACAGGAGATGAATTGGCGCTATACAGTTCGGCCTCGATGATGAGCGAATTGCTGCCGTTCTGCTGATACACGGTATCCGTCACCGCGAAAGTATATACGCCGGGCGCGGGTGCGAAACTGTCGGTGGTGCAAACTTTGATGCGATTGGTGTGCGAAAATCCGGCGGATAGGCCGAGCGGGTAAATGACGCCGTTCTGCGGATAGGTGGTGTAGCGTCCGTAGCGAGGTGTGTCGCTGATGGTGTCGGCAGCGGCCAGATAATCGGGGTCGGTCGGGTCGAGCCGGTCGCGGCGCTCCCAACAACCGTAGCACACCGGGTCGAATTCGGTCGAACCGGAACGGTCGAGCACAAATGCCAAATCGAAGGCGCGGCGTTGGACGGTGGCGGTCAGCACGGTGGAAAGATTGTTCTGCTCATCAGATTCTGCGATGGCATCAGTGGTATCTGCACGTGCGTAAAAGGTGTGGACGCCCGTGGCGGTGATGGCGAACACGTGGGTGAGTGTCATCGTTTGCGAAATGCCCAACTTGCTCACATTCCACATCCATTGAGGTGTCTGTGATGGCGTCGGCGGCGATGGCGAGTCGATGAAAAACGCCACCGAAAACGGTGTAGTCGCACTGAATGTGCCGCGATTCTGCACGATAACCGTCGCCGTGAACGGCAAGCCGCTGGTGGGCGTTAGCGGGATGGAAAGCGACTGCACCGCCAAATCCGGCTGCGGCCTCAGCGTGACCGAGAGTTCTGCGGTCGCTGTGTGGATATTGCTGCCGGAAACAGCTTGCACGGTGAATTGATTTGCCCCGGTCGGGGTGGTCAGCGCGGTGGTCAACGTGAGGATGCCCTGCGCGGTCGGCGTGATGGGGTTCGGGTTAAAATCAGACTGGACACCCGCGGGAAGTTCTGTGGCAGTCAGCGTCACCGGTGCGCTGAAACCGTTTATCGCTGTCAGCGATGTGGTGAAAACCGCGCTGTCTCCCTGCACCACGGTCTGTGTCGCAGGCGACAGCGCCAGAAAGAAATCGGGCGCGGGTGTTGGGGATGGCGCGGGTGTGGGCGATGGTGGCGGTGGCGGTGGCGGAGAGGACGCGTTTCGCAATATCAGCGGCAAAAAAAGAGTGGGGGTCAGCGTGGTTGAAAAAGGGATGGTGCATGCTTGCCGGTGAAATTGTTCACCACCCGAAGGGGCGGCAGCGACCGGGTGAAGAGGCATCAACAAGCCGATTGCCACAAAAAGGGTTGCCATCCCACCGGTTATCAGTACGGCAAACTGGTACACTTTTCTCAGTGTGGAAATGGTCACGCGCCTGCTCCATTCCAATCAAAATACTTGATGTTTCATTTGGAACAATAAATTCAGAATGAAAAAGTGGGATGTTTTTTTCATTATACTGCATTTTGGCGCATTTGCCACACATTGCGGAGAATTTTTTCAGGCACGGGCGCAAGATTTGGCGCAGTTGATGGCAAAACTACGGAACTGAGCAATATTGCACTTTTACCAGCCGGAATCGGCTTTCAGGCGTGCCATATGGAGGATATCCACATACTCCCCATCCCGAAAAGCGTATTTTTTCGCCGTGCCTTCGACAGTGAACCCGAATTTTTTATACAGCCGCACTGCCGGTTCATTGTCCGCAAAAACGTCCAGTTCCACCCGCAAAAGGTTGAACCAGTTGTCCGCCATAGCCAAAATAGCCGTCATCAGCGCCGAACCGATTCCTTTGCCCTGCCAGTCATCGTGCACCGCCATACCGATTTCCCCGGCGTGTTTGCGGCGCGGGCGGGTATCGAAGGTTTGCAAATGGCATTGCCCCACCGGAACACCATCCACACACGCGACCAAATGCGTGACCCCCGCCGTGGGATTCGCCAGCCGATGGTGCCACAATTCGCGGCTGATGAACGGCAAATGCAACGTTCCCCAAATAACGCGCGGTTGCGAAAAAATGGTGTGCAATGCGTCCACGTCGCTCACTTCTGCCCGTCGAATGATAATTTCCATTTTTTGCTCCTTTAAAGCCGTGTAATTTTTTCAATTCGAAAATAGCCGTTGCCAAATTCATCTTCCACCCAGACACCGGTCGCGGAAATTGGCTGCCATGTTTTGGGTGTGGAAATCCC
>JANTHQ010000320.1 GCA_024762375.1 Anaerolineaceae bacterium | reverse complement strand
TGACGGCAGGGAATAGCAATGATGGGAAGGGTTGTCATAAAATTTCACCTTTGAATTGAATATATTTTTGTAACCAACCTTACGCACTTTAAAGTTTGACAAAGTCCGGTATTTTGAAATAGAGATTTTGCTCTCTCTCATTCCCCCCTTTCCGGCGGGAAGGGGGGATACAGGGGGGATGGGAAAACCCTGAACTTCGGATTTTCCACCAACAATGCCATAATTTTGATTTTGTCAAATCATCAACTGCGTAACGTGAGTTACATATTTGCAGTATCACGGCCCGAAAAATTGGTGGCCGTGTTTTCAGCAGATGGAAACACATTGACATTGACAGATGCCAAGCCGGCGGCGTTTTTACACCCGCTCATCGGCCACGGCTGTGGCATATACGCCGCGCAATTCCGGTTCGATGAGTTTGGCGATGGCAATCATAATCTCATCGGCGTAGGCCTGCAATTGAGCCATTTTATCTTTACCGCTAACAGGGGGAAGGTAGATGAGTTCGCCGATATTGACATGGATTTTCAGCCGCCGCAGGTGCAACAGCGTTTTCGCGAACCCCTGTTGCCCGGAAATACCGATGGGCAGCACCGGCACGTTCGCTTTGGTTGCCAGATACGCCACGCCGGCTTTTGCCCGCTGCAAGCCTCCCGTTCGACTGCGGGTGCCTTCGGGCGCCAACCCCAGTGCTGCCCCCGACTTTAACGCCTTTAATGCCTCTTGCAATGCATGACGGTCAACTTCGCCCCGGTGGATAAAAATCCCACCGACAGAACGCACCAGCCAACCCACAAAAAACGATTTTTCCCATTTTCGGGCAACCAATACAGTCATTTTTCGCGGTGGGAGGACTGCCAGTAAAATTACCGGGTCAATCAGCGCCAAATGGTTAATCGCCAAAATAAATGCGCCTTCGCGGGGAAAATGTTCCAACCCGGACACTTTAATTTTGGCGATGATTTTAAATATCAGTTTGAAAATTAGCCGGATGAAGCGATATTTTGTCATTTCAGCCTCGGTTGATGGAATGATTGCCGGTTATTCTGCTCGCAATGCTTGCGCCTGCACACCATACCGGCTGACGGTCGCATCGGGTATTGTTAAATCAAGTTGAAACGGTGTGCGGGCCCCGCTGCGCAATATCACCACTTTTAGCGTCGCTTGGCGCTCTGCCAATATTTTACCTGCCTCATCATACGCGGCAACCACCAGTTTTATCGATTCGACATCGTCTGTGCCGGTATTTTCCAGTTGCCCGCTAACGCGATACGTCTGTTCGCCAATTTGCGTCGCCGATACTTCCACCGGATTTAAGGTCAGGGCATATCGTGTTTTTCCCAAAAGCGGCACGGCAGAAATCGCCGCCACCTGATATTGTGCGAAAGATGCGGGTGGGTCGTCAAAAGGGACGGCAAATGGCACAGTTTGCCCAATGGGAACCACATCGAGGGCGGTGTACGCCGCTTGTGATGCCAACAATTCGCCGTTGGCATCAAACAGGTTAACGCCGATGACCATCTCTGACAGAACACTGCCGCCGGGATTTGCCACCTCGCCAAAACACCACAGCGTGCCGGGTGGGTTTTCGACAAAATTCACCCCTTGCACTGTCAGCGGGAAAGGTGTGGGCGTGGCCGTAGGTGCGCCGCTACTGTCTTCCGGTTCGGGAATGATTAACGCTTGCCCAATTTGCAACGAGCGCGGGTCGATGATGCCATTTGCCACTTGGATGGATTCGGCATCCACCTCAAATTGAATGGCAATGCCCAGCAGGGTATCACCCGGTTGAACCGTGTAAATGATGGGCGTCGGCGTCATGGTGGGCGTCGGCGTGGGTTCCGGCGTTGCCGGCCGTGGGGTAGCGGTGGGTCGCAGGGTAACGGTGGGATGCAGTGTTACCGCCAAAGCGACGGTTGGTGTGCCCTCGGTCGCTACCGGAGAAGGCTTCGGTGTGATGAGTTGTCCGCACGCCAGCAGGGTTGCCACCAGCGCAAAAAATGCAATCCTTTTCATAAGTTGCCATTATACCACAACCCAAACCAAAAACGAGAAATTGAAGTACCAAAATCCCCCCAAAAGAGATTCACATAATATTGCGTTTGCTCCAATAATATGGTAAACTGATTATGGTATGTTGATAATGAAGGCAACTACCGAGCCGCCATGTTTGGGCAAACAACCGAACCACGTCTATGGCAAACAATCACCAACCATTACCACCAGTCAGGAGTAACTCATTATGGACGCTACGGTTAGTGGGTTTTTAAAGTTTTTGGAAACCGAAAAGGGCTATTCGGAAAATACGATTGCAGCCTATCGCAACGACCTCACGCAATTTTCCAAATATATTCATGCCAATGTAAGCGAGAATTGGGCAGATGTAACCCGCGCCCATATTGACGACTATATTGCCCACCTGAAAAAGAATGCACGCCGGTCGTATTCTTCATCGACCATTGCCCGAAAAGTTGCGGCGATAAAATCGTTTTTTCATTACCTCATTGCCGACGGCATTGTGCAGCACGACCCTACCGTCACCCTCGATTCTCCAAAAGTCAAAAAACGGCTGCCGAAAGCCATTTCTATTGAAGATATCAACAAATTGCTGGATGTTACCGCCGCCGGCGATGCCCCGAAATCACACCGTGACCACGCCATGCTCGAATTGCTGTATGCATCGGGGATGCGCGTTACCGAACTGGTATCGCTGAATGTGGATGACGTGAATTTTGATGACGGCACAGTGCGTGTCAAAGGGAAAAAACGGGGCATAAAAGAACGATACATCCCCGTTACCAGCGAAGCGCTGGAAGCCCTGCGCACATACGTGGAACACAGCCGCAAACAACTGTTGCACAACCAAAAAGAACCGGCCCTGTTTTTGAACCATCGCGGCAAACGTCTCACGCGGCAGGGTTCGTGGCTCATCATCAAACGATACGTGGAAGAAGTTGGCATCGAAGGCAATGTAACCCCACACACCCTGCGTCATTCATTTGCCGCTCACAAACTCAGTACCGGCAAATCATTGCAAGACATCCAAAAATTGCTGGGGCATGCCAACATCTCGACCACACAGGTCTATACCCATTTGGTCGATGATTCTGACGAATAGCATCAATCACACACCGATTTTTTGAGTATTGGCGGCTGGAAGGCAGTCGCCAATCTTTATGTCCACTGAAAAGGAACCGCATTATGGAAACTATTACCATTGAGCAAATTCGGGAAGCCGCCGAATATATTCAACAGCAAACACCATTGCGCCCCACCATTGCGCTCACACTCGGCAGCGGTATGGGACCGCTGGCCGCAGAAATCACCGACGCAACCGTCATCCCGTATAGCGACATTCCACACTTTGCCCGCTCGACCGTGCCGGGACACGCCGGGCAATTGGTCATCGGCAAATTGCAGGGGCACACCGTGCTGGCGATGCAGGGGCGGTATCATTTTTACGAAGGGCACAGCATGCAGTCCGTTACATTGCCCGTGCGGGTGATGAAACTGCTCGGCATCGAAATTTTTATCGTCACCAATGCTGCCGGTGGGTTGAATCAAACA
>JANTHQ010000319.1 GCA_024762375.1 Anaerolineaceae bacterium | reverse complement strand
GCCAGCCCGGCGAGTGTCAGCGGGAGGAAAATCTCTACCGGTGGCGCGAATTGGCGCGCCAAAAATATGCCGATGAACCATGCAATCACCAACTGAATGAGTGCGGTCATGCCGCAATTTTATTCGGTGGCAGGCAGGTGTCAATGGGGAAAAAGTATGACAACGGTATATTGTGACATTTGTCACGAATGAAACCTGACACTCTTCACTTCAATTTCGACTGAATTTGTGGTAGAGTAAGGCGACAGAAAGATTGTCATATTGTGCCAAAATGCGCTATAATGTTGACCATATAATTTTCGAATGACGCTTCTATCAATTGTCGCAAATTGATATTGACCGCTTTTCCAAAGGAGGAATTTATGGCGAAACGATCCCGAAAATCGCGCCAAAAGCGAACTTATCAGGGCAGCATTCTAAACGAGCCGCCACCGCCCGCCGTGGCGGAGGTGATAGAGAAATACCGCGGCGATGACGAATCGGTTATACCCGCGCTGGCGGAGATTCAGCAAGCCGAAGGATATTTGGAGAAAAAATCGGTGGCGCACGCGGCGCATGCACTCGGTGTTCCTTTTGCCGATGTGTATGGCACGGCGACATTTTACACTATGCTGCACACCGAACCGGCCACCGAAAATATCGTCCGTGTGTGCGATGGCCCCGCTTGCTGGGCGCACCGCGCCGGCGAAGCGATGACCGCGCTGAAAACATCGCTGGGCGCAGGCTGGACAGTCGAGCGCAGCAGTTGTCTCGGTTTGTGCGACCATGCCCCTGCCGCGCTGGTGAACGACTATGCCCAAATCACACTTGACCCCGCCGACCTCAAATCTTCCATCGAAAATCCCCCCGCCCATCCGCACACATATACCCAACCCCGCCCCGGCGAAACGCGGGTATTGCTGGCACACTCCGACAAAATCGACCCGAAAAATATTGAAACCGCACTGGCACACGGCGCATATCAGGGCTTGACCGCCGCGCTGGAACGCTCGCCGAAAGCGGTGGTGGCGGAAGTGACCGCCTCGAATTTGCGCGGGCGCGGCGGCGCGGGATTTCCGACCGGCATGAAATGGAAATTTGTCGCCGAAGCCGCCGATGAAACGCGGTATATCGTCTGCAATGCCGATGAAAGCGAGCCGCTGGTATTTAAAGACCGCGTGCTGATGGACAGCAATCCCCATTTGCTGCTGGAAGGGATGGCGATTGCCGGATATGCCATCGGCGCGAGCGAGGGTTATATTTATATTCGCGGCGAATATGCCGAGCAGGCGGACGTGCTGGAACTCGCCATCAAACAGGCGATGGCACACGGCAAACTCGGCGACAATATCGCCGGCAGCGATTTTTCGTTCCATATTCACGTCCATCGCGGTGCAGGGGCGTACATCTGCGGCGAAGAAACCGCTCTGCTGGAATCGCTGGAGGGTCGGCGCGGCGAACCGCGTATGCGCCCGCCATATCCCACCGTTCGCGGTTTTCGCGATAAACCGACCGTGGTCAATAATGTCGAAACGTTCGCCAACGTGCCCGCCATTCTGCGGCAGGGGGCGCACTGGTATAACGAACTCAGCCCCGGCGATGGGCGCGCGGGGACAAAACTGTACACCCTGCTGGGACACGTGAACAATCCCGGGCTGTTTGAAGCGCCTTTCGGGTTGACCCTGCGGCAATTGATTGACGATTTCGGCGGCGGGATGAAAGCCGGTTCGACCTTCAACATGGCGCTGACCGGCGGCGCGGCGGGAACCATCGTCAACCGTGATTTTCTGGATATTCCCATCGATTATGCCTCGGCGCGGGAACACGGTATTGGTCTCGGCGCGGGCGCATTCCTCATCGCCGATGAAAGCATGTCGCCGGTGGATCTGCTCGGCGAGTTGCTGCACTTTTTTGAAGTTGAATCGTGCGGCAAATGTACACCGTGCCGAATTGGCACGCGGCGCACCCGCCAACTGCTGGACGATATGCGCGCCGGAAATATCAGCGCGGCAGACGCGGACACGCTGGCTCAAATGGCAGACACGCTGAAATACGCCTCCTTCTGCGGGTTGGGGCAGTCCGTCGCCATCCCGCTGCAATCTGCGCTGGCAAACTTCCCGGAGGCGTTTCAGAAAAAAGGCGGTGAAAAATGAGTGTAAAAATAACGATTGACGGTCAACAAATTGAAGCCAAAGCCGGGCAGCCGCTGCTCGATGCGGCGTTGGAACACGGCATTGATATTCCGCATTTGTGCCACCATAAAGATTTGATTCCCAGCGGCAGTTGCCGCATGTGTGTGGTCGAAATTGACGGCATGCCGAATCCGGTGCACAGTTGCGGTACAACCGTGCAGGACGGGATGGTGGTTCACACCAAAACCGAACACGTGGAAAGTTTGCGGCGGCACGTGATGGATTTATTCATCTCCGACCACCCGCTCGATTGTGTGGTGTGCGACAAAAACGGCAGTTGCGACCTCCAAAAGTACGCCTATCAGTACAACATTTCCGAAAGTTCGTTCCCGGTGGAATTGTCGCGGGCGAAATACATTGACGATAACCCGTTTTATGTGCGCGATTACCAGTATTGCATTATGTGCGGCAAATGCGTCCGCGTGTGCGATGAAGTTGTCGGCGCGAATGCCATCCATTTTAGCGAGCGCGGGTTCGAGACGGTCATTTCCACCGCGTTTGATGTGCCGCTGGCGGAATCATCGTGTGTGTTCTGCGGCAACTGTGTGCAAATCTGCCCGACGAACGCACTGCAACCCGTTTCGCGGTTGGGGCAAGGGCGCGATTTTGAATTTGAGCACAAAAAGACCATCTGCGGGTATTGCGGTGTCGGCTGTACGGTGGAATTTGCCACCAAAGGCGATAAAATCGTTTATGCCAAAGGCGCACAAAACGACCCGACCACCGTCAACGGCGAATTTCTGTGCGTCAAAGGGCGTTTCGGCTGGGATTTTGTGGATAAACCCGGTCGCCTGACCGAGCCGCTGATGCGCAAAGATTTGGCATACGAGTTGGGTATCACTGCCGAACCGTGGCAACTACCCGCCGAAAGTGTGCTGGAGAAAGAAACCAATCCCGATTGGTTTGTGCCCGTCAGTTGGGAAACTGCCATCGACGTGACCGCCACCAAACTGGCGGAGGTCATCCAAAAATATGGCGGCGATGCCGTTCACGGGCAGACATCGGCGCGGTGTACCAACGAAGAAAACTATCTCTTCCAGAAATTTATGCGCGCGGGGGTCGGCACCAACAATATCGACCACTGCGCCCGGTTGTGACACAGCAGCACTGTCGCCGGTCTGGCGACGAGTTTTGGCAGTGGCGCGATGACCAACACCATCAACGGTATCGCCAATGCGGACTGCATTTTGATTACCGGCTCCAACACCGGCGAAAGCCATCCCGTGTTGAGTTATGAAGTCATCCGTGCGGTAGAAAAAGGCGCAAGTTTGGTGGTGGTTGACCCGCGAAAAATCAGCATGACCGACCACGCTTATCTCCATTTGCAACCGAAACCGGGGCAAGATATCTTCATCTTTATGGCGATGGCGCATGTCATCATTCGCGAAGGGTGGGCAAAT
>JANTHQ010000318.1 GCA_024762375.1 Anaerolineaceae bacterium | reverse complement strand
GAAGAATTGCGCGAAGCCGCACGGGTGGATGGCGCATCGGAATGGCAAATTCTGCGGCAAATCATCATCCCTCTGCTCAAACCGATTACCCTCAGTGTGGTTATCATTTTGGGGCACATTTCGCTGAAAATTTATGACTTGGTCGTTTCGATGACCGGTCCCGGCATCGGCTTTTCTACCGATGTGCCGGCATATTATATGTGGGATACCACCTTCCGCAGCAGTCACTTCGCCCGTGGGTCTGCCATCGCGATGATACTGCTGATTATGGTTGCCGTGCTGATTGTGCCGTATCTCATTTGGTCAACCAAAACGGAGGCGGAATTATGAGCAGACAAGTCAGTGGTGCAACCTATGTTCCGCGCTGGCAACGCGCACTGTTATATCTGATTTTGATATTTTTTGCTCTATTTTATTTGATGCCCATTTATCTACTGGTCATCACCAGCCTGAAAAGTTACGCGCAGGTTAGTTTGGCAACCATGTGGCATTTGCCGACCAGTTTCAGTTTAGCCAGTTTCCGCGATGCGTGGTTCGGCGTTGGCGGCACACGCGGGTTGGGCGTCAATTTTATGAACAGCGTCTATTTGGCAATACCTGCCACCATCATCTCGGCGACGCTGGGTTCCATTAACGGCTATATTCTCACCAAATGGAAATTCAAAGGGTCAGATACCCTTTTCCCGCTGTTGCTGTTCGGGATGTTCATCCCATACCAAAGTATTCTCATTCCGCTGGTGCAAGTGCTCAGCAAAATTCCGTGGTTTGGCGGACAACATCTGTATGGCACAATCCCCGGTTTGATTTTTGTGCACGTGGTGTATGGTATTCCCATCACCACCCTGATTTTCCGAAACTATTATGCCGCTATCCCAACCGAATTGGTGGAAGCATCGCGCATTGATGGGGCGAATATCTTCGGGGTGTACCGCTATATTCTTTTCCCGCTGTCACTGCCGGGGTTTGTGGTGGTGATGATTTGGCAGTTCACATCGGTGTGGAACGACTTTCTATTTGCCGTGACGGTAACCAGTAGCCCCGATGTGCAACCGGTGACCGTCGGGCTGAACAATCTGGCAGGGAGTTACATCGTACAGTGGAACGTGCAGATGGCGGGCGCGCTGATGGCGGCACTGCCCACACTGCTGGTGTACATCATTTTGGGACGATTTTTCATGCGTGGATTGCTCGCCGGTTCGCTAAAGGGGTAATGTACCTCTACCCACAGATAAATCGTTCAATCCATTTTTTTTCTCCAAAACAAAAAGACTGCACCGAAAATCGTGTGCAGTCTTTCTCATTTTTAAAACCATCCGGTTATGCCAAACGATGGCTGGTTACCGCATACGCACCGCGCAAAACCAAACCGACAGCCAGCAACAGTGCCAGCATCGCCGTTACGGTGAATGGTGTGCCGGGAATTGCGCCGGTTTCCGGCAGCAGCGCGCCTTCTGCCATTGTCCCCACCGTGAAACCGTTCCAATAATACTGCAACACGTTTCCCGTGTCAGAAAATTGCTCTGCACGGAGAAAATACCGGCCATCCGCCACAGAGTCGGGAATGGTGAATGAGGCAGCAAATGTGCCATCATCGGCGGGGGTAACGGTTACTGTGGCAAACGCGTCATCGGCAGAGTCCGCTTGGGGCGCGAGTGTTATCACCACATCGAAGTCGGGGTTCGCCCCGGTGCCTTGCACATCCACCACCGTTCCCGGCTCGCCCAACACCGGCGAAATGGTGATGCGCAGCGTGTTCGCCGTGCCGTCGCCGGCATATACCGCTTGTCCCATCAGCAGCACAATCAACAATAACAACCCGGAAAATAGTATGCGCCTCATATCTCACCTCACTTGATAGAGAAACAAAGTGCGACCTCTGCCGCACCAAAAACGTTACGTCAAGTTAAGTATAAATGAGGCGTGATAATATGTCAAGTTATATTCTGATTTCATTGTTTTTTGTGGGGGTCTAGCGCATCGCGCAGACCATCGCCGATGTAATTCATGCTGATGACGGTAATAAAAATCATCAACCCCGGAAAGATTGCCATCCAAATATGCCCTTTGAGCATTTCGTCTTGGGCATTGGTCAGCATGTTGCCCCAAGTTGGGGTAGGTGGTTGGACCCCCAAGCCCAAAAAGCTCAAACCGCTTTCGGAAATGATGGCTCCTGCTAAACCAAGTGTCGCTGCAACAATCACCGGGCTCATCGCATTGGGCAGGATATGACGGAACATGATTCGAAGGTTGCTGGCCCCTGCAGCACGTGCTGCTTCAACAAATTCCTTTTCTTTTAATGAAAGAAACGATGCCCGCACCAAACGTGCGACCCCCATCCATGCCAAAATACCGATGACCAGCACAATGACGGGCACGCCTCCCCACACTTGCAACAGGGGGCTATTTAACCCCCGCAGAATGATGGTCATTAAAATGAGCATAAACAAACGCGGCAATGACAGCATCACATCTACCAACCGCATCAGCACGTTATCCACCCAACCGCCATAAAAACCGGCAATTGCCCCAACGACGGTGCCGATAACAATTGCCAGCAACATCGCCAGCAACCCCACCGACAGCGACACGCGCCCGCCATATAAAATACGGGTGAGCATGTCTCTGCCCAAATCGTCCGTACCCAACGGATATTCCGGAGATGGGGAAATATACCGCGTGCGGAAACTACTGCGGTCGGGATCGTGATGCGAGATAACCGGGGCAAAAGCAGAAGCTAGAATCATGACGACGAGAATTATCGCCGAGAGGACAGCCAGTTTGTGCTGGGTAAAACGATGCCAAATCATCCCCGTCATCGACGTGGGCGCTCGTTTTTTGCGAACGGCAATTGTAGGTATGTCAGCAGCCATATAACTTCTCTTTTAATAACGAATGCGTGGATCTAAATAGGCGTATACAATATCTGCCAGCAAATTAAACGCAATGATGAGCATCGCGTTGATTAAAATAATGCCCATCAATAGTGGATAATCAACGCGCTGAGCAGCGCGATAGAAAAGCCGGCCGATACCCGGCCACGAGAAAATGGTTTCGGTAAAAAGCGCTCCACCAAAAAGTGTCGGCATTTGCAGGGCAGCAATGGTAACAATGGGGATAGCGGCATTTTTCAATGCATGCCGCAAAACAACCACCCGTTCTGAAAAGCCTTTGGCGCGAGCTGTGCGGATATAATCTTGATGAATCACTTCTAGCATTGACGCGCGCATATACCGGGTGTATGTTCCCAGCCCAACGATGCCCAGCATGGTTACCGGTAATACCATATGATAGATTCGGTCGGCAAGGGTGGGTGAATCAATGCCATAGGTGTTCATCCCGCCACCCGGAAAAAGCGGCTTGCACGTTTCGCAATCCCACAAATGGCTAATGGCAAAGACACCGTTTGAGTCCACCGGGTTGTTTGCCCATACATGGAAAATGATAATCAGCACCAACCCAAACCAAAATACGGGAATTGCTTGCCCGATAAACGCCAGCGACGTTGCCAAATGGTCGAAAAACGAATACTGCTTTAATGCCGATAACATGCCAATGGGCAGTCCGATAATCAGC
>JANTHQ010000317.1 GCA_024762375.1 Anaerolineaceae bacterium | reverse complement strand
GGCGATGTGCAGTGCGCCCAGCCCGATGGCGGGGGCGGTGTTTTTGCCGCTAATTTCGGCGATGATGTTTTCCGGCGGCAGTTGCGGCAGTTGTTCGCGCACCAGCGACACGTATCGTTCGCCGGTTGCCACAAAAATCCGCTCCGGTGGAACCATCGGCGCGACGCGGCGCACGGTGGTTTGAATCATCGTTTCGCCGCCGGTTAGGTCTAAAAATTGTTTGGGCACGGCTTGGCGGCTGCGGGGCCACAGTCTCGACCCAACGCCACCGGCTAAAATTAAAATGTACATCTCTCCTCCGGTAGTGTTCAATTTTTGTGGGCAAAGGAAAACGCATCCTGAGTAGCGGTTCACGGGGTGAACCGCGTATCGAAGGGCGTTTTTCTTTGCCGATTTCCACCCTTCGATACGCCCTGCGGGCTACTCAGGATGAAATCGGCAGAATTTCATCGCGCCAACACATAATGCATATTGCCGACCTGCCGCACCTGCCCCTTCAATTCCATAATGGTCAGTGTACCGGACAGTTCGGCGGCGGATATGCCGGTGCGCTCGCCGAGGTCGTCAATGTGCAGCGGGTCCGCCGACAGATGCGCCAGAATGGCGGCTTCGGTGGGCGATGCGGGCACGGTTTCTGCCACCTCGGTCTGTTCAGCAACCATTGTCAGGTTCAACTCTTCCAAAATATCGCCGATACTGGTGACGAGTTTTGCGCCCTGCTGGATGAGCCGATTGGGCCCTTCGCTGCCGCGGGTGAGAATGTTTCCCGGCACGGCGAATGCCTCCCGCCCCTGTGAAAGCGCATAATCGATGGTGATGCGCGCCCCACTTTTGGCGGCGCCTTCTACCATTAAAACACCCAAACTCAAACCGCTGATGATCCGATTGCGGCGGGGAAAATTCCCGCTATCGGGACGGGTTCCCACCGGAAATTCTGAAACCAGCGCGCCCTGCTCGATGATTTTCTCTGCCAGTTGGCGATTGCGCGGCGGGTAAATGATGTCCACCCCACACCCCAGCACGGCGATGGTTCGTCCGCCCGCATCGACAGCGGCTCGATGCGCCTGCGTGTCGATGCCGAGCGCCAGCCCGCTCACGATGGTTACCCCGGCAGATGCCATACCGCCCGCCAGTTTTCGGGCAACCTCTTTGCCATACATAGACGCGCTGCGCGTGCCGACCACCGCCACCGCCCATTCGTCGCGGGGCAACAGTTCGCCGCGAATATACAACACAAATGGCGCGTCGGAAATTTGTTTCAGCAGCGGCGGATATGCAGCATCATCCCATGTCAGCACCGAAATGGACAAACTTTCGATGCGGCGCATTTCCGCGTCAAGGTCAATCTTTTGCCGCGCCGAAACCAAACTGATGGTGGCGCGTTTATCCAACCCGATGGCAGACAGCTCGCCGGGGTTGGCGTGCCAGGCATCGCGGGCGCTGCCAAAATAGTCAATCAGTTTTTGAAAACGCGATGGACCAATGCCGGAGACACGGCTGAAGCCAATCCAATACGGGAGGTCTGGGTTCAACGACGATCCTTTCTGTTTGCACTGCCAGCTAGCATACCACGAAAAAATTCCACTTGTCAAGATATGCCGCAACTTTGTAGGGCAAACAGTGGGTAATGTATGCAATTCAAATAAAAGTGTCAAATCCGTTTCCGGCGCATCAAATGGACTTGTCGCCATTTGTGGCTTGTCAAATTGCAAAAACACCGTTACAATTATGGCAACAAAAGTAAAATTTCTGACCAATTTGCCTCCAACAGAAAGGAGACAAACCCGATGCACACAATTTTAGTAGTTGACGATGAAGAACCTGTGGCACTCAGCATCGAACTGAGCCTGCGCCGGGATTATCAGGTACGGGTGGCCAACAGCGCCACCGATGCGCTGAAAATCATTCGCCGTTCCGCACCCGATTTAATCATTTTGGATATCATCATGCCCGGTATGGACGGCATTCAATTTTGCAACGAGCTGCGAAAAGACCCGCTGTTCAAATCCATCCCCATCCTATTTTTGACCGCCAAAGGGCGCGTCGAAGATAAAATTGCCGGGCTAGAAGCCGGCGCCGATGATTACCTGACCAAACCGTTCGATGTGCGCGAACTGCAATTGCGCGTCAAAGCCATTTTGCGGCGCATTGCCGACACGCAAACCACCGAAAGCACCCCCGAAGAACTCCGTGTCGGCGATTTGGTTCTCAACTGCCAAAACTACCAAATCAGCACCGGCGAAAAAACCGTTCTGCTCACCCCGGTGGAATTTGATTTGATGTACCATCTGATGAGCCATCCCAACCAAGTCTTCAGCGGCGAACGCCTGCTGCGCGAATTGTGGGACTATCCCAGCGATACCGGCAGCCCCGATTTGGTGCGGATGCACATTCGAAACTTACGGCTGAAAATCGAACCGGACAGCCGAAATCCAAAATATATTCTGACAATCCCAAGGCATGGCTACACAATTGCCGACAAATAACCCCACCCGCCCCCGATTGGGGGCGTTTTCTTTACGCATAATTTACGCAACTTCCCCCCGATTTCTGTTGACATCCGTCCGGAACTGTGTTTCACTTAAAAAGGAAACGTCTGAAAGGAATTCAGCACAATGAACCCAGATGCTCGAATTTTGGTGGTTGATGACCAGTACCCGGTGCGCACACTCATTCAGCGGGCGCTGGCAAAAGCCGGGTATCAAGTGGATGAAGCCGGTGGCGGCCACGCCGCACTCAAAAAACTGGCCGAAACCCCATACGCACTCATCATCACCGATTTGGTGATGCCCGATATGTCCGGGCTGGACATGCTCAGCGCCGTAAAAGAGCAGTCGCCGGACACCGAAGTGATTCTCGTCACGGCTCACGGCACGCTCGAAAGTGCCATCACCGCTTTGCGGCAGGGCGCACACGACTATCTCTCAAAACCATTCGAAATAAAAGAGCTTCTCAATAGCGTGCAGCACACGCTGGAATATCGGCAGCTGAAACAGGAACGTGCCACACTGACCGCCAATTTGGAAGCCCAAAGCGATGAATTGCGGCGCATGCTCACAGCCAGCAATCGGCTGGCGCACATCGCGGTGACAGACACCCTGCCGCTGGCCGAAATCGTTTCCATCGTCACCGAAACCTTGCAATTCGACACCGCGCTGACGGTCTTCACCCCCGATGATGCGCATCCGCAGCACGCCTTTCCAAACGATGGCCATGCCGCATGGCACAGTGCCATTCGAGACAGCGTCCATTCTCAGTCCGACTGGGATGCCCTGCTGCAATGCAACAGCGATTCGGCGTCAAAAGTGCAGCTTTTGCCGGCAACCTGTTTCCGCCGGGCCCCCGAATCAATCAGCGCCGATGATACCATCGCCGCTATCGCGCTGGATGTTTCGCCGCAACTGCCACAAGCCATCCTGTGGATTTGCCCGCCGCACACACTCTCCGTCGATGCGGTACAGCGGCTGGAACTGCTGGCAAATCACATTTCGGCGGCATTGGTCAACGCCAGTTTGGTGTTGAACCAGCGACATCAGCTGGATGTGCGCAACGCGCTGATGCAGGCCGGGCAGCACA
>JANTHQ010000316.1 GCA_024762375.1 Anaerolineaceae bacterium | reverse complement strand
TGCCAATTACCAACCGCGAATCATCGGTTTTATGCGCCGCCGCGCGAGAGAAATGTCGCGCCAACGGCAATTCCGATGGCGAGGAGCGCGTAAATCAGGGCGATGAGAAATGCTTTGGTGCGGCTGAATTTGGTGCTCACCGCCAGCCCGATGACCAGCAGCCCAAAATGCCACAGCCAGAAAATATCGGCGAAAGTGAGCGCGGCAAGCAGTGGATTGCCCGCATCTTTCAGTGTGTCGCCGGTGGCTTGCAGCGCTGCCAGCCCGGAATACACCGGAAATTTTCCCATAATGCCGATGACGGCTGCTTGCACAAAATTTCGCAGTGTCAGCGGGATGGTACTCCACGCGACCACATTGAACACGGAGATGAATGTCAGTTCTTCTGCACCAACGACCAGCGACAGAAAGTAAAACAGCCCGGCCATTGCCGCCCACACAATACCGACCATCAGCGCGCCGGTGACGGAGCCAACCAGCCCCAGAAACATCGGTGTGCGGAATTGCGCGGTCTGTTCCATCACCTTCTGTGCTTCATCGGGGGTCATGCCGCTTTGTGTCAACTGGGTTTGAGTGGCTTGCTGTGCCATCTCGGCGGAATATGGTGCGGAAACCCACGCCAAAATCACCACGGCGATAATTGCCAGCACCAGCGGCAACACCCATTTCCAGCGCGGGTGGGCCACGATGGCTTCAAACGTTTGTTGCGGGCGGTCGATGATACTGATGAGCATCGCCCAGACAGAAAACGGTTTTGAGGTGGGTGCGTCGGTTGTCATTTGGTATCCTTTCCCATCTATATAACACCGATTGTACGATATTTAATACGTTGAAATTTAGTTTTTGTTGCAAAACATTTTTAGGACAAATATTTTCCCATACGATAGATAATATACCTCATTTTCCGGGAAAATCCTACTGTCAACCTCTCAATTTGCTGACAAAATGGGGATGTGGTTTGCGAAATACAGGGAAGGGGGTAGGGATAGAAGGGGCGTTTGCGGATTCGCTCACTCGCTCGCGCGATTGGCCGCCTGCACAAAATTTTGCGCCAGCGAAAGGTCATGCGCAAAATGGAGATGAATGTAGGACGCAACCAAATTATCTGCGGCGTATCCGTTTGGTTGCGGGGTATCACCATCCCGCCGAGATTTGACCAGCCACGCAGCAGGCAGGGGAACATCGGTTTCCCACGTGCTCCAGTGAAATTCGTGCCCGCGCAAGGGCGTTTTCGCGCCGATTAAAAAATTGCCGTCCACCGATTCCACCAGCCGGTAGCCCATACTCACCAGCCGGTGCTGCATTTTTGTCACACCGGGGACCAGCCCCATCATCGGATGAGACTGCCCGTTCAAATCTACCAGCCGCTCGGTGAGATACATAAAACCGCCGCACTCGGCGTAAATGGGCAATTTGGCCGTGTGGGCACGGTGCAGTGCATTTTTCATCGCACGATTTTGCGACAGCGTTTCGGCGAAAAGTTCGGGAAACCCGCCGCCGAGATAGATTCCCGCCGTGTTCGGCGGCAGTGTGCTGTCGGTCAACGGGCTAAAAAACGCGATTTTCGCGCCGGCGGCACGCAGTAAATCGAGATTGTCTTCATAATAAAAACTGAATGCGGCATCTCTGGCAACTGCGATGGTCGGCGACCCGGCAATTTTGGGAAATTGCCAGCGGATGGGCGCGACCGGCTGTGCGGCGGTGGCAGCGATAGCCAAAATTTGGTCAATCTCGAAATGGGTTTCCACCAAATCGGCACTGCGCGCGATGAAACCTGACAATTCACCGCGTTCATCGGTGGGAATCAGCCCCAGATGCCGTTCCGGAATACTCAAATCGGCATTTTTGGGGAGCCAGCCCAGCACGGGCAAACCGGTGGCGCTTTCGATGGCGGTTTTCACCCCGCGAAAATGGCTTTCGGAGCCGCAGCGGTTGGCGATGAAGCCCGCCACATTCAATTTCGGGTCGAAATTGGCGTATCCCTGCGCCAGCGCGCCCGCCGAGCGCGCCATTTTTCCGACATCCAAAATGATGAGCGCGGGTGCACCCAGTAGTTTTGCAATTTCGGCGGTGCTGCCGGTATCGGCAGTGTAACTGAAGCCGTCAAAAATGCCCATCACCCCTTCGACCACGGCGGCATCGGCGTGACGGGCGGCGTGCCGAAACATTGCCAGCGCGCGCGGTGGCGGCACCATCCACGTGTCGAGATTGCGGCACTTTCGCCCCGCTGCCAGCGAATGGTATGTCGGGTCGATATAATCGGGACCGGCTTTGAATGGTTGCACGCGCAATCCGCGTCGTTTCAGTGCGGCAATCAGCCCCATTGTGATGGTGGTTTTGCCCACCCCGGATTGTGTTCCGGCGATGAGCAGGAGGGGGAGATGACGATTGGTTTTCGACGATGGGTTATTGGCCATTTTCAATGCGTAACCTGTTTGTATGCGCTGTGAAAATCACTATTCGGCATTTTGGATCATCGGCATAACCAGTGGTGTGCCATAAGTGGGATGGGTGGTGACGACGACCGGCACATCGTAAACGCGCGAGAGTTGTTCGGCGGTGAGTACTTCTGTGGGAGAGCCGATGGCGACAACGTGTCCTTCGTGCAGCAGCGCCAGCCGGTCGGCGTACAGTGCCGCCATATTCAAATCGTGCATACTGATGACCACCGTCAGCCCGTCATCGCGCGCCAAGTTTTTCACGATGCCCAGAATTTCGGATTGATACTTTAAATCCAGATGTGATGTGGGTTCATCCAGCAGCAGAACTTTCGGCTCTTGCGCCAACACGCGAGCCAAAACCACGCGCTGCTGCTCGCCGCCCGAAAGTTCATTCACGGTACGCTGACGCATATCCCACAGCCCGACTTGTTTCAATGCGCGTTTGACGGCTTCGTGGTCGTGTTTGGTTAGCGGCAGTAACCAGCCGCGATGCGGTGCTCGTCCGAGCGCGACGGTTTGTTCAATGGTCAATAACGGCTGCTGCCCCATTCGCTGCGGCGCGAGTGCCAATTGTTTGGCAATGTCGCGCGGAGGGGAATGCCACATATCTTTGTTTGCCAACAGCACTTTTCCGGCATCAGGGCGCAAAATGCGCGATAATGTGTGCAACAGTGTGCTTTTCCCCACACCGTTGGGGCCAATCAACCCCAGCACTTCGCCGGGGCGGGCATCGAGTTGGAGCCCGTGCAGAACCTGCCAATTGGCATAGGCGAAACTTAATTTTTGCGCGTGCAAATCGAGCATAATTTTTCCTCACAACGCTGCTATCGCAACAGATGTTGGCGGCTTTTGAGCAGATAGAGAAAGAAGATGCCACCTAAAATAGATGTGACAATTCCCACCGGCAACTCAATGGGCGCGAGAATGGTGCGCGCCAAATCATCGGCGAGCACCAGCAATATCGCACCGAGAATGGCGCTGGCGGGAATCAGCCGGTGGTGTGTCGCGCCGAAAATGAGTCGGGCGGCGTGCGGTGCAATCAATCCCACAAAACCGATGATGCCACTGCCGGCAACCGCCGCTGCCGTGACCAGCGTCGCGGCGGCAACCAGTGCCCCGCGCGTTTGTTTCAGCGG
>JANTHQ010000315.1 GCA_024762375.1 Anaerolineaceae bacterium | reverse complement strand
TCCGGTTTCCACAAGAAATTTAAGCAGGTGATGCATTTATCACCTTTGCAATATGCCAAGGCAATCAAGCTCAACCGGGCCCAAACCTATATTCTGGACGGTAAAAGCGTCACCGAAGCGAGTCACATGGTGGGGTACAACAACCTGGCCCAGTTCAGCCGGGAATACAAACGGCATTTTGGAATTTTGCCGTCGGCGACGGGGACACAACATTCAGCCAAAGGCTCGCCAAAGAAGGAAAAAAGCCGGCAAAGGGGGTTATCTGGTTGGCTGTAGGCTCAGTTGGGCGTTCAAACGGCAGCACCGTCGACCACGAGAGACTTATTTTTCATACTTTCACCCCACCGTTACCACCCGATAGCCGCGTTTGAGCCGCCGTTTGACAAACGCCTCCAGCGTAGGGCGTGCTTCCGCCGCCGAGGCAAAGGGCAGCGGCGACAGCATGCGCTGCCAGCCCCCTTTGCGCCCGTATAGCCGGACAATTGCTCCGCTTTCCAACAAGGTTGCCTGCCACGCCAGGTAATAAAAGCGCGCCATATTGCGTGCGGGATCAACTTTTTCAAATAGAATGTACCGGAAATCCTGTGGAATGTGTGGCAAAATTGTCATGCAAAAAGTGTACTACACGACAGAACAGTTGTGCAAGCATTTGGCGGGGAACGGTTGCAAACACATACCGCTTGCTGCCTGCTAGCTCAATGCCATCGGCATGATCACCACCAAAAGGTCACCTTCGCCTCCTCCTGCATTATTTCCAGCAGTTTCTTTTTTTTGGGTGAAAATCAAAGGGCTGCCTTGCCGGCAACCCGTTCCAGTATATCGGGGGGGACGGTGTAAGTTTCCCAGCGCATCATCATCCCCTGTGGTGTTGTGTGTGTCCCGGACCAACAGATGCCGCCCGGATATACCGCCAGCAGCAGTCGTTGACCGGCACAACATTCTGTGGCGCATCAGGCAACGACGGCAACATCAACAGCGGCGTATCACCGGCCGTCATCATTTCGGCGTACTGCTGCATACCTCTGCCCTTGCGAAACACGACCGGACGATGGCCGGTATATACCAACCGCCTGAATTCCAGCATATCTGCAGCAAGGTCAATCGCAATAGAGATGATGTCCAGCATTGCACCGGCAAAGATGGGTTCAAGTTCGACTGCTGTGTAGTGGCAACCGGCATTGTCTTACTTTAAATTTCTCGGGAACGTCATTGGGGTGGACGTGTACCGAGGCGCAATCCCAAAAATCCTCGGCGGATATAACCCACTCAATACGCTGCATTTCCGCCGGGTATTCGCGTCGCAGCGGTTGATAGTTGCGTTGCCGTATCGCGCCGGAATCGCGGATGGCGTTCCACTCGTCATGACTGACACGGCTCTGCCAAGGTGAACCGATTGACATTGATATTGACAGGAAAACATACCGCCAACTCTCCACACACGTGGGGGTGAACCGATGCGCTGCTTTCCAGATAAGGCGGTTCTTCGCTGCTTCCCCACATACGCGGAGGTGTCAAAAAGCAGCGGATGACTACCGCTTCTGCAATAAACTGCTTGCAATCTGCAACCAAATGCGGTACACTTTCGATATAATCCTGCAGGAGGAACCGATGCCTATTTTGCATGTTCGCAATGTCCCCGATGATTTGTACCGCCGGTTAAAGGCGCGAGCGGCGCTCAAAAGACGATCATTGAGCGCCGAGGTGACCATTTTGCTGGAAAAAGCGCTGCAAACCCCCGAACCCGACCAAGCCGATTTGCTGGACGGTATCCGGCAGCGGCGATTTTTTCGCCCCGAAACTGCCGGCGCGCCCGACACACTCACGCTGCTGCGAGAGGAGCGCACCCGATGACCCGCGATATGGTCATTGATGCCAGCGTGGGCATCAAACTGTTCGTGGACGAGCCGGATTCCCCGCTGGCTGACCGGCTATTTGCGCAATTGGCCGCCTCGCCTGCCGCCCGCTTTTACGTCCCCGACCTGTTTTTTGTCGAATGTGCCAATATCCTGTGGAAATACACGAGGCGGTTCGATTACCCGGCGGACAATGCCCGCCGGGATGTGACGGCGCTGGGGCAGTTGAACCTGCGCGCAGTGTCCACCGCCGATTTGATGGAAGCCGGGCTGGAACTGGCGCTGGCACTCGACATCACGGTGTACGATGCGGCGTATGCCGCGCTGGCGCAATTGCTGGCCGTGCCGTTGGTCACGGCGGATGACCGTCTGCGCCGCAAACTGCAAGGTGCAACAGGCATCAATGTGGCCACGCTGGCTGATGTCAGCGGTAACTGATTTTCAGGTATTCAAGACTTACGCAATCGAACCGTCAGGTCAAAAAATTAGCCACGAATTCCCACAGATTGCACGAATTAAAATCGAAAAATCTGTGAAATTTGTGTAAATCCGTGGCAGAAATCTTTGACTTACGTAAGCCCAGACATTGACAATTGTGATGTGATATATGACTCCCCATTCCCGTGCGCGCGGCGCGCTAATTGGGTTGGCGGTGGGCGATGCCCTTGGCACAACCCTTGAATTCCAACCGAAAAACACTGACCCCCACCGCGAAATGGTAACCGACATCGTCGGCGGCGGGCCGTTCCACTTGCCGGCGGGCTATTACACCGACGACACGGCGATGGCCTACGCCCTCGGCGATAGTTTGCGGCGGTACGGGTACGACCCGCGCCGGCAGGCGGAAGCCTACGTGGCGTGGATGCGCCACGGCAAATATGATTCGACCGGCAAATGTTTCGACATCGGCAATACGGTCCGCGATGCGCTGCACCGCTTTGAGCAAACCGGCGACCCCTACGCCGGCAGCACCGACCCGCACACCGCGGGCAACGGCTCGCTGATGCGACTGGCGCCGGTGGCAATCTATTTCAACATCGCGGCGGACGTCATCTTCCACAGCGGCGACCAGTCGCGGGTGACGCACGGCGCGCCGCAAGCGGTCTCCGCCTGCCGCTATTTCGGCGGGTTACTCTATGGTGCGATTCACGGGGCAACGAAAGGGGCACTGCTCTCGCCACTGTATCATCCCGCCGGAGAAAAGTGGGACGATTTGCACCCGGCGATTGCCGAAATTGCGCGCGGCTCATTCCAGCAAAAAGAAGAAGCCGACATCCGGGCGAGCGGCTATGTGGTACACACGCTGGAAGCGGCGCTGTGGGCGTTTTATCGCACCGACACGTTTGCCGACGGGGCAATTTTGGCGGTCAACCTGCGCGAAGACGCCGACACCACCGGCGCGGTGTACGGGCAAATCGCCGGGGCGTATTACGGCTACGAAGGCATTCCGGCCGGCTGGCGGGCGAAACTCCGCTTTCACGATGACCTGCTGGCACTTGCGGATGAGTTGTGGGCGGCGGTGTTATAGATTTTAGTATCAAATCTATTTCGAATCTCCATAAGAGGATAATTGATGAACTACAATCGTCTAATTATGTTACCCATTAGCCTGATAATTACGGTTATTATTTTTTTGACACTTCCTCAAAAGACAGTCAACTCAACGCAGGTAGATGTTACTTTGCCATCTACCCCAGCTCAGTTGCGACAGACTCGCATCGCTAG
>JANTHQ010000314.1 GCA_024762375.1 Anaerolineaceae bacterium | reverse complement strand
TGTCATTTCTCCCAAAATGCCGACCACCGTGCCATTCGGTGCGGGTTGCGCCAGCGCGTCCAGCCCGTAATCGTGAACATCCCAATCGCCCGCACGGCTCACATCCACCGCCGCGCCGCGCCACAACAGCAAAATGGCGAGCAGAATTGCGAACGCAATTTGTAGGGGCGACTCGCGAGTCGCCCCTACGGGTATTTTCCGCAGCATCCCGAAAATTTCCCCCAGCCCGATACCTGCCCACAGCGCCAAAATCAAAAATGCGGGGATGAAAAAAACCTCAATATCGGCGACGGTGTATTTCAGATTGAATGCCAAAAATGTACCGAAGGCGACGCCCGTCAGTGCCAGCACACGCCATTGCTTGCGCCACACCAGCCCGCCGATGCCCACTGCCGCCAGCGCCAACCCCCACCAGCCGATTTCGGTTTGCAGCAGATGCAGGTAAAACGAAAAATCCCGCTCCATACCGAACGGATTGCCCTGCAGAAACGCCGTACCATACCCCCCGCCGAGCACGTGCCGCCAAAAACCCGCCCACGAATTTTGATAACTGCCATCCAGCGACCCGACCGCGCCGCGCAGTGGCAGATACAGGTATAACCCCAGCGGCGCCACCAGCGCGATGGCGGCTTTCAGCGGCGGAATGTCTGCCCACAATTGCCGCCAGCCGTCGCGGCGGTGCAGGGGGTACAGGCTGATGAGCCAGACTGCCAGCGCGGGAGCGGTCAAAATGGCGGTGCGATGGTGGGTCAAACTCAAGCCGAAAACGAAGGCCAGCGCCAGCCATTTTTTTCGCAGGGCGAGCCACAGCAGCGCGGCGATGAAAAATGCGTTCAGCGTGTAAACTTCGGCGATGGTGGCTTGGCTGAAAAAGACGGGGCCCAGCCCGAACATCAGCGCGGCGAGCCACATGCCCGCGCGGTGGGCGGCAGTCGGGCGCGGAAAAACCGCCAGCCCGGCGCGATAGACCATCGCCACTGCCAACGCGCCAAAAAACGCGCTCATCAGATTCAATTGAAATGCGGTGTGGATTGGGTTGGGCAGACTGAATAATTTCCCCAGCAGAATGTACAGCGGATAGCCCGTCGGGTGGGCGATGGCGAGCCGGTGCACCACCAGCGGAAATTCCAGCGAATCATCGAAAATTGTCGCCACCGATGGCGCCAACCCGCGCAGATACACGGCGAATGCCAGCAGTGTCAGCAGGGTTGTTTCGAGTTTCAGGTTTCGGGATTTGAGTTTCAGGTTCAAGGTTTCAGGTTCAAAGTTTCAGGTTGCAGAGTAGCAGGGTTACAATCGGTTTTCGGTTCCCGGCATTTCGGCTGAAAACTGACTGCTGACTGCTAAATCGGTTTTTTCCCCGGCGTGCCTGCTTTGCGCGGGTATTGTTTCGGGGTGGATTTGGTTTTTCGCACCAGCACCAAATGGCGCGCCGCGTCGAGATTCGGCACGGAGACCGCCAGCGTTTGGATGTGTTTTCCGCCCAAAATGCCGAACGCATTCCGCGCGGCGGCAACTTCGGCGGCGGGGTCGGTGCCTTTTTGCGCCAGCATCAACCCGCCGATTTTCACCAGCGGTAGCAGATATTCCGCCAGCACCCGCACCGGCGCGACGGCGCGTGCCACCGCCAGCCCGTATTTTTCGCGGTGTGCGGGCATTCGCCCCACATCTTCGGCACGGGCGTGCAGCACGGTCACATTTTCCATCGCCAGCGCATCCGTCAGATGCTGCAAAAAGGCGGTTTTCTTCCCAACCGATTCGACCAGTGTCAGTTGAATTTCAGGCTGGACGATTTTCAGCACCACCCCCGGAAACCCCGCACCCGTGCCGACATCAATCACCCGCGCGGGGAGTTTCGGCACGGCACGCAGGCAGGTCAGCGAATCGAGAAAATGTTTGGCAATCACGTCATCCCGTTCGATGATGCGGGTGAGATTCACGCGCCGGTTCCAGTCGGTCAGCGCGGAAAAATAGGTTTCAAATTGATTGAGTTGTGCCGCAGACAGCGTGATGCCCATCTCTGCGGCAGCGTTTTTTAGCTTTTCCAATTTAAAATCACCAAATCCGTTTTACGCATCTTGCGCCTGTATGTTATAATGATTTCGGTTTTTTACAAAATTCGCAGGAGAGACACTATGACACAAAATTGGGGAACCCCCAGCTATCCGCCGCGCCCGCCACAATATGTGCGTCCGCCGCAATATCAGCCGCCGGAACTTGAGCCGGAGGAATATGATGACGACCCGCCGCGTCGCCCACCGCTATTTTACTTTTTTGCCGGTGGATGCGCGACACTGCTATTGGTTGGGTGCTGCGTGCTGACTACCGCGGTCGGCTGGGTGGTTGATACGAAATACGGTATCACCAGCCCGAAAGAAACGCCGGTGGAGCAAATGGAAGCGATGCCGGAATCTTCGATGCCGCAGCCGGTCGCTCCCGGCGAAACTACACCCGCTGCGCAGGCTGCCGCCCCTGTTGCCGCTCCCACAGCCGCAGCGAATGCGCCGGTGGATTCGGTGGGTATCGGGCAGCCGATTGCCGCGCCATCCGGTATGGAACTGACGGTGTTCGATTTGCAGCGCGGCGTGACACCGGTCAATCTTGCTGCTGCAGACGGGATGGAATTTGTGGCGGTGTCGGTGGGGTTGAAAAATACGGCTACGGCAGATATGCCATTCGCCATTGAGGAATTTATTCTGCGCAATGGCGAAGGTTTGGAATATGTGCCGGACCCGCAAGCCGATAACGGTCGGCGGTTGAACAATGGCCAAATTGCCGCCGGGCAGTCCACCGAAGGCGATCTGCTCTTTCATGTCATAAAAGGCGATGCGCCGTTGGTACTGGTTTGGACACCCGCGGGCAGCGAAAAATCATTCACCGTGATGTTGCAGTAACCGGATGAAACTTTTAATTGCTACCAATAATCCGCATAAAGTTGAAGAATTTCGAGAAATTTTTGCCGACTTGCCGCTGGAAATCACTTTTCCCCGCGAAGAGGGGCTGGATTTTGAACCGGAAGAAACCGGCAATACCTTTGAAGAAAATGCCATCATCAAAGCGACGGCATTCGCGCAGGTATCGGGCTTGCTGACCATTGCCGATGATTCCGGGCTGGAAGTGGATGCGCTCGGCGGCGAACCGGGGGTGTATTCGGCGCGATATGGCAACACGCCCAAAAATGACCATCGCCGACGATATGAATTGGTGTTGGAAAAATTGCGTGACGTGCCGGATGAAAAACGCACGGCGCGGTTTCGGTGTGCGCTGGCGATTGTGCTGCCGCGAATGGTGGTGGATGTGGTCGAAGGTACAATCGAAGGGCGCATCGCCCACGCGCCCGCCGGTAGCGGCGGTTTCGGGTACGACCCCATCTTTTGGATTCCCGAATATGGCAAAACGCTGGCGCAGGTTTCGGCGGCTGAAAAACACCGCATCAGCCACCGGGGGCGTGCGGCTCGCGCCGCCATCCCCATCTTGAAAAAACTGGCGGAATCAGAATAAAAAAACGGATGCTCAACCGGGCATCCGTTTTTTCTATTTCGGACTTTTTTATTTGCTCATGTTACGTAGTTTAAAATTTGACAC
>JANTHQ010000313.1 GCA_024762375.1 Anaerolineaceae bacterium | reverse complement strand
AGCGCAACCAGCGGCTCTTTCGTGAGCACATAACCCGCCAGAGCCGGAATCGCCGCGCCAAGCCCGCCCAGCACAACCAGCAATATCACGGCGACAAACATCACAATCGCCACACCGATGCCGACGCCAATCATCACCAGCACTGCGATGGCGACATCTTTCAGACGGTGCTTCAGCAGAGACAGCGTGCTGCGCAAACTATCGAGCACAGCCTGCTCACGCAGAACAGTAAAACGCCAGCTCAATTCCATCACCGGCGAAACCACCAGCGCCAACACAAACAGCACAAAAATCCAAATCAGCACGAAAATCACCGTCAGCACAATCGCCAACGGAGCCAACGAGTGGTCAATCGCCAGCAAAACCAGCGGCGATGCGGCAAAAGCGAGTGTAATCAGCGCCAAAAACGTCAGCGGCACACCGATGATGACATTTATCAGAAAAATGCGCCATGCCCGTGCCGACCAGCCGATACGCCAGCCATCTTTCACCGAAACGGTATCGCCGTCTTCGATTTTCGCCACCATGCCGATCAGTGCCGCCCGCGAAACCGAGCGAACGACGATGCCGATGACCATCAACACCAGCACCAAAAACAGAACAATCAAAATCACGCCAATCAACACGGCGGGGTCAATACCGGCGAACGGGTTGTTGTTCAGCGGGAGATTGCCGCCGGATAAACCGCCTTCGCTGCCCCCACTGCCGCCGCCGCCAAAATTGCCAACTCGGCCGCCACCGCCACCGAATATCGCCAGCAAAATGCCAAACAGCCACAACGCGCGGTATTTTATGGTGATGTGGAATGCTCGTTTAAGTAGCGCAACATAATCCATTTTTGTGTTTTCCTCCATCCACTGCATTGCCCCAAAGAGGCGTGGCAGAAAAAAACGACGTCCCCACCGTTGTCGGACGCCGTTTGTCGATGGTTGCCGCTACGCGGCGACCTTTTCCGGTGGTGCTTCGGCCTCGATGATTTCTTCGCCCATGCCAACTTTATTCAAGTAAGCAATCATTTCTTTCCGCGATTTTTCGTACCGGCGAATGAGCTGTTTGTCGGTATCGCGCAACGCGTTGATGGTTCGCTGCGAGCATGCCGCACAACCCAATGCCGCTTTGTAACTGCCCAAATCGCAATTTAAACAATCGCAAACTTTTATCATCATGTGGCTAAACGCCAAGGCGTCCACATGTGTTTCGGGCAGTGGCGCGATATACTCCACCAATTCCTGCCACTCTTTACCTTTTATTTTTTTCAACCCGCTGACTTTTGAATGCGGGAACAGAATTTCACAATGAGAATACATTACCTTTCACCTGAATTACCTTCTATGTCAAATCGGCGCTGCACGATCCATCGTTTCAGCTTTCGTGATAAAAAAGTTGAAGTCTACCTGCTACCGTGGCGCGACTCCAACGTAGATATTGTACTTTGTGCAATATCGGGTGTCAAAAATTCGTCTGCAAATATTGCAGTCCAGCTTTCCTATTGACGAAATCTCAATTTATGTTGATAATAAACAGTAACGTGTGAAAGGATTTTCATAATGCTGCAAGCCCTGCGTGCCATCCCACTGTTCAAAGATTTGTCTGATGACGATTTGGAATCAATTGCCGCCCTGCTGAAACAAGTGAGTTTCGCCAAAGGGCAAACAATTTTCAGGCAAGGCGATATCGGCAATGCGATGTATGTGGTGGAAAATGGGCAGGTAGTGGTTTGGGATGACGAGGCCGATCAAGCGCTGGCATATTTGGGCCCCGGCAGTTTTGTCGGAGAAATTGCGCTGTTACTGGCCGAACCCCGCTCGGCGAGCCTGAAAGTCGCTATTGATGCCGATTTGTACGTTTTGGCGAAAGATGATTTCGACCGCCTGTTGATGGACCGCCCCGAAATTGCCATCTATATGACCCGCGAACTGAGCCAGCGGTTGGTAAAAACCAGCAAACGCCGCTTTTTACCAACAGCGCGGCGAATTTCGGCGCTGTGGGGCGTTGATAATGGCGAACTGACGAAAACTATCGCAGCACACGTTAAAAAGCCGATTGCAATTTTGCCGCTGGCAACCGAAACTCCCACCGATACTTTGCGCAGTATTCCAAATGTTCAAATCCTTTCCGGCGAAGGACTGTCCATCGAAAAATTCGTCAACGAATTGAGCCGCCATATTGAACATTTCAGTCATATCATTCTGCCATTACCCAACGAACCGACCGCGCTGGCTCGCAAGGCAATCAGTTTGGCAGACACGGTCATCAGCATCGGCGCACCGCCGCCATGGCTGAAAGAAAATGTGGGGGTCGAAAAACTGTGGGAAACCTCCACCAAACCGGGGGCACTGAGCCGTGTCGCCCGCCGGTTGACAGGTCACACAGTTGGGCTGGCATTGTCGAGCGGCGGCGGCAAAGGGCTGGCGCATCTGGGCGTGATGAAAGTGCTGCGCGAAGAGAATATTCCGGTCGATTTGGTTGCCGGAACCAGTGCCGGCGCGTTTTTCGGCGTGCATTTTGCGATGGGGCGCAGCGCTGAAGAAATCATCGCTTTTGCCGATGAATTGCAAACGTACAACCGCTGGATAAATTGGGATATCAACATTCCGCCGCGTTCCGGCCTGCTGAAAGGCGCAAAGGCGAAAGGCCTCATTGCCGGCATGGTCGAAAATCGGCGATTTGAAGATTTGGACATCCCCTTTTTCTGCGTCGCTGCCGATATTCACACCGGTGAAGAAGTGGTGTTTCACTCCGGCTCGCTGGCCGATGCCATCCGTGCCAGTTTGAGTATTCCCATTCTGGCCGATCCATGGCACGTGAACGACCGTTTTTTCATCGATGGCGCATTTGTGGACCCCATTCCCGCCGAATTGCTGCGGGCAAAAGGCGCTGATATCGTGATTGCATCCAGCGTCATTCAACCCCTGGCCGACAGCCAACCATCGCCCCCGGTAAAACGCACCAAAAAACCGAATTTTCTGGAAATCATCAGCAATATGCAGAGTATTGTTGAAAACCAGCTCGTCAATTCACAACTGGATGCAGTGGATGTGATGATTCACACCGGCGCACAAGCCGACCATGCACTCGATTTTACCGCCGCGCAGCAACTCATCGCCGCGGGTGAAGCGGCTGCCCGCGCCCAACTGCCCGCAATCCAAGCCTGCTTGAACCGGGTGTCGGAACAGTGATGCCGCCCGCAACTGTGCTGCTCACCGGTGCGAGCCGGGGCATCGGCCGGGCCACTGCCGAAATTTTTGCCGCCGCCGGGTATAATTTGGCGCTGGTGGCACGCGATGGCGCGGCGCTGGCATCGGTGGCAGAAAGTCTCGACCCGGCGCAGGTGCTCCTCCTCCCCGCTGACATCACCGCATCGAACGCCCCTCAGGAAATCGTTGCCCGCACCATCGAACATTTCGGGAAAATTGATATTCTCATCAACAACGCCGGGGTGGGGGTATATGGCAAAACACACACCGTTTCGCCCGCCGATTTGACGCGGGTGATGGCGGTGAATTTTTTTGCCCCCGTGCAATTGATGCAGGCCGCCATTCCCAAAATGCAGGCGCAGGGCGGCGGATTGATTGTCAACGTATCATCCATC
>JANTHQ010000312.1 GCA_024762375.1 Anaerolineaceae bacterium | reverse complement strand
ATGCCGCTGATAATGAATCAAATGACTGCCGAGCTGGGGTCATCGGGGGGAATGCCGTCGGGCGGGTTTCCTGCCGGTATGA
Source organism: Anaerolineaceae bacterium (assembly GCA_024762375.1). Lineage (GTDB taxonomy): Bacteria > Chloroflexota > Anaerolineae > 4572-78 > 4572-78 > JANTHQ01. The sequence goes on along the minus strand of JANTHQ010000312.1, from coordinate 3,511 downwards.
TAACGGCGATGGTCGCCGGTAGTGCGGTAAGCATGATATTCGGCATCATTATCGGAGCGATTTCCGGCGCGGTGATGGGCGCTATCGGCGGCGGCATTACCGCAGCGATAGTGGAACAAAAATCGTGACGGCAAATACCTTCCTTCAAACGAGCCACAGACAAACACAATTTTCACAGGCATAATATTCTGAATTCGGAGTTTTTCCCGAAAAATCGGTTATTTTGCAGAAATTTTTGGGATGTCATTCCCGCGAAGGCGGGAATCCATAGGTTTCTATTGTGGATTCCGGACAATTCGCTGCGCGAATTCCCGGAATGACAAAAACTCCGAACTGACGTTAATAAAAAAATCTGTGTTCATCTGTGGACTTCGTCTTGTTTCTACTTTTCTTTCGCCACAAAATCAATCACAATTGTGAAGCCATCTTCCACTTTCAAAATATTGGCAACATTCGGCGCATCGAAACCAAAATCTTTGGCGAACACCAACGTGGTTGCCGTGCCCGTCAGCGTGTCACCGTTGAGGGTGGCCGTCACATCAAACGTAGCGGGGTTGGTAACGCCGTGGATGGTCAAATCGCCAACCAGTTTGAACGTGACCGGCTGGCCTTCAGTGAACCCGTCGGGGAAATCCTGAATTTCTGTCGCCACAAACTCGGCGATGGGGAACGTGTTCGATTCCAGATACCGTTTGCGAATCTGCTCATCACGGCGATTGTCGTCGCTGGTCAGCGCTTTCACATCCACCCGAAAATTGCTGTCGCCCAACTGCACCGATGAGCCGTCCATCTTAAACGCGAAACTGCCGGAAACGCCTTTGGTGCGTCCAATAGCGATGATGTCACCATCTTTCTTTTGGATGCGGGCAAACGCCTCGCCGAAAAACGATTCCTTCACTTCATACCGCGCTTCGGTTTGCGTCGAATCAATCGCAAAAACGCGCTCACCCGCCGATGCCTGCACCGCGGGTTGGTCGGTGGGGGCGACGGCGGGCGCCTCGGTGGGTTTTGCACCGCCGCAGGCCGCTAACACTATCATACTCATCAAGGAAACAACTAACATTTTAAATACACGATTCATCTTTCGCTCCTTTCGTGTCTTTGTTTTTGTCTCCCATCCCTGCCGGTTCTACGGATAAACCCACTCGGCAAACAAATCGCCCAAATCACACGCACAGGCATCTTCCGCCGCCGATTGCAGGTCGGCGGGGGTGGCAATATCCCATTCGTGCTGTTGAAAATATATACGCAGGAATTCATCAAACGGTTTCTCGCCCATCCGTTCTTCCAGCGCATCGAAAAACAGCGGGCCACGCCCATACACAATCGCGCCGTAATCGCGTTCGGAATATGCTTGCACCGGCAGCCCGATGGGGGTGTCGGCTTTGTCGGCGCGGCTCCAATAGCCGTTCATCACCTGCGTCATCTGCTCATCCCCGGCTTCACCGAATTTTTCGCGGTAGAAAAGCCATGTCAGATACTGCACCAACGACTCATCGAGCCACGGGTCGTCAATTTGGTCGTTGCCCACCAAACTGTAAAACCACTGATGTGCAGTTTCGTGCACCGCGGCAACCTCAAAAAAGTCGGGGGTTTGCCGGTACAGGCCCAACGCCAGCACAATCGCGCCGGGATATTCGATGCCACCGGCGGTGGTCGGCGTGGCAATCACATCCAACTCGGTAAAGGGATATTCGCCCACCAGCGCGTTGAACGTTTTCAGCGCCGAAACCACATATCCCAGCGCTTGCCGGTTGGCATCGGCGACGGCGGCGGGCGCATAACTGTTGATGGTCGTCTGCCCCATCGATTGACTCTCGCGCCGGAAATCGGCTGCCGCGGCGAGATAGAAATCGCGCATCGGGCCGGCAGCAACCATCGCGGTTTGGGTATCGCCCGTCGTTTCTGTGTCCAGCGTCACGCCGGATGTGACCAGCGTTTGTTCGGCGGGCGCGGTAATTTTCGCCAAAAAGAAACTCGTGTCGGCATAAACCACATCACCATACGGCGGCGGCACTTCCGCGTTCCAGCCTTCATCATCATACACCGCAATCATCGGATAAAAATGCGGCAACGCCAAAATCCCATCCAGATACGAAAATGAAGCATAGTTTCTACCTTCGGTGGTCGGCACCGTCACGGCGAAATCCATCGCGATGACTACCTGCTCGCCCGGCGATAGCGGTTTCGGCAGTGGCACGCGCATGGTGCTGTTTTCCATGCTCAATTCGGGGGTGGCGGGATTTTCGTTCACCGTCAGGTTCGACACGGTGGACGTGCCGCCCAAAATGTTGGGAAAAAGCCGAAAAACCACCGCGTCCAGTGTGACCGTTTCGGTGTTGGTATAGCGCACCGCCTCTGTGCCGCTGACGTGGGTCATATCGGGGGCGATGGTAACCGCCAGATGATACACGCTCGCGCCGGGCAGGTCACCCAGCACCGATTGCTGGTCGGCATGCAAACCGGCGGCGAAGGGAGTGCGGTCATCCCAATCGGAATCAAAAATGGGCGACGACGGTATGCTCGGTGCGGGGGTATCGGTGGGGGCAAGGGTTGGGGTGGGCGGCGCGAGCGTTTCGGTTGGTGCAGAAACGGGGTCCGATGCGAGTTGTGTGGGGATGGGTGCGGGGGCGTTCGCAGCGCAGGCCACGGCAAGTAACGCAATCATCACCGCAAAGGTCATTCGTTTCATGGTTTTTTTCAATTTCATAACAAGAGAGTTTAGGAATTTAACTTGCCATGTCAAGCCAAATCTGCCATAATTAGTTGCGCGAGCAACTATTGCGTAACAAATTTATTCAATGGAGAATTTATGACTATCAAAACCCCCAATTGGGTGAAACACGCTGTTTTTTACCAAATCTTCCCCGACCGATTCGCCCGCAGCCCCCGCACCGAACACCCGCGCGGCATCACGTTCAAACCGTGGGGCAGCCCTCCGGAAGAACAGGGTTTTCAGGGCGGCGACCTGCGCGGTATCGTGGATCATCTGGATTATCTGCAAGATTTGGGAATCACCGCGCTGTATCTGAACCCCATTTTTGCATCCGCCAGCAACCACCGTTATCACACCTACGATTATTTTCAGGTTGACCCGCTGCTCGGTGGCAACGATGCCCTGCGCGAGTTGCTCGACGCGGCACACGCACGCGGCATGCGAGTGGTGCTCGATGGTGTTTTTAACCATGCCAGCCGCGGCTTTTGGGCGTTCCATCACATTTTGGAGAACGGCGCCAATTCCCCGTATCTCGACTGGTTTCACATCAACGGGTTCCCATTGCAACCGTACCCGCCATCGGCAGACCACCCCACCAATTATGAAGGCTGGGCAGATTTGCCCGCTCTCCCGAAATTCAACACTGATAACCCCGGTGTCCGCGATTATATTTTCTCGGTGGCGAAATTTTGGGTAGATTTTGGCATTGACGGTTGGCGGCTCGATGTGCCGCAGGAAATTGATGATGATGATTTCTGGCGCGAATTTCGGCGTGTGGTGAAAACTGCCAACCCC
>JANTHQ010000311.1 GCA_024762375.1 Anaerolineaceae bacterium | reverse complement strand
GGGGATGAATATTTTTGGCTGCAATTAACAAATGCTGCCGCACCGGCCATTATCGGCACCAGCCAAAGCCAAATCAACATTCTCAATGATGATTTTTACGTTTACCTGCCGCTAATTTTGCGATAAACGCGGCTGACAATCACGCGCGGTTCGTCAATGCGCAATACCATTGCCGCCGCGAAATACACCGCGCCACCGACAACAATTCCGACCGGCGCCAGCACCCACGGCGACACCGCCGCCATCTGCGCGGTGAGTGTCGCCAGTGCGAGCGCCATCACCGTACCCGCCGCAGTGATTTTCAGCGCGGGTACGGCCAGTGGGCGCAGGGTCAGCGTGCCGGGCAAACGGCGCAATTGTGCCATCAGCCAAACCATTTCCACCGTCACAGCGATGGCGCTGGCCAGCGCAATGCCGCCGTGCGCCGCCCAACCCTGCCGCGCAAACACGTTCATCAACACCCAACTGAGCACCACGTTTATCAACATTGACGCAATGCCGACCAGCACCGGAATTTTGGTGTTTTTCAGGGCATAAAATGCGCGGGTTAAAATTTCCACCACCGAATGGGACACCAGCCCCAGCGTGTAAAATGTGAGTGCCGCCGCCACTGCCCGCGTTGATTGCTCGTCGAAAGCGTTGCGCTGATAGAGCACCTGAATGATGGGGCGGCCCAGCACCAGCAGCCCAATCATCGCCGGAACAGCCAGAAAGAGCACACCGCGCACCGTGGCGATGAACGCGCGCTGCAAATCGTCCCACGCTTCTGCTGCCGCCAGCGCGGAAAATGTCGGAAATGCCGCCGCCGCCACTGACTGGGCGATGATCCCCTGCGGCAGCAACATCAACCGCCGCCCGTAATCCAACCCCGCCAAACTGCCCGCAGTGAGCCAGCTAGCCAAAATGGTATCCCACACAAAATTGAATTGCACCGCCGCCAGCCCCAGCATTCGCGGGCCCATCAGCCGGGCAACTTGCCGCAGCCCGTCGCTGCGCACGGCGAAAGTCGGCAGGTAACGCACCCCGAAATGCGCCAGCCCCGGCAGCTGGATGAGCAAATGCGCCAGCGCGCCCGCAACCACCCCCGCCGCGAGTCCGCGCACGCCCCACACCGGCCCCAAAAACCACGCCCCGGCAATGATGAAAATATTGTACATCACCGGCGCGAGCGCAGGCAGCAAAAAATGCTGATACGCATTCAGCACGCCCATAAACAGCCCGCTCACGCCGAAAATCACGGTGGAAATCAGCAGCCAGCGCATAATTTCCACCGTCAGCGCGATTTGCGCGGGGTCGGTGAAACCGGGGGCGATGACCGCTCGCACCAACTGCGGCGCAAAAATCGCCGCCAGCGCCGCCACCGACGCGGAAATCAGCAGCAGCCAATTCAGCACCGCCGAAACCAGTTCCCACGCGCCGCGCTCATCGTCTTTGGTCAGATAGCCCGCAAAAACGGGCAGAAACGCCGACCCCAGCGCGCCGCCGGAAATCACATTGAACAGAAAATCGGGCAGTTTGAACGCCGCCAAATAGGCGTCATATTGTGGGCTGGTGCCAAATTGGGACGCAATGACCACATCGCGCACCAAACCGAGTACCCGGCTCAGCGCAAAAAAAACCATCACCAGTGTGGCAGCGCGTGCAATTGTGCGGACGTTTGCTTTCGAAACCATACGCTGCATTATATGACGATGAAACCATTCAACAAATTACAGAAAAGTATCTCGCATTTCAGGAAGATTTTTGAACATTATCACGATAATATGTCATTCCCGCGAAGGCGGGAATCCACACTTTTTCGGCGTGGATTCCGGACAATTCGCCGGGCGAATTTCCGGAATGACATTTCTAAAAATTCCTTCAATCTACCAACAAATTACCGTCCCCGCCGATTTTCTGATATACTGACGATATGGCAAACGAAAATGACATCAAGCAATTGCAACAATTTTTGGACGGAGAACGCGGGTTGCGGCTGGAAAATCTCGACCTTTCCGGCGCGGATTTACGCAACCTCGACCTTTCGGGCGCGTGGCTGCGCGATACAAACCTGATGGGTGCCGATTTGCGCGGCGCGAAACTGGTCGGCGCGCCCATGCCCGGCACAAATTTGGCGAATGCGAATTTGGCAGACGCAGATTTACACGGCTGCATTGCGGCGGGAGCGAACTTTTCCGGCGCAAATTTGACGAATGCCAGCCTGCGCGGTGCAGATTTGTATGGGGCAATTTTGGTAAATACCGATTGCGCCGGCGCGGATTTTTCCAACGCCGATATGTCGCTGACCAAATGTGCCGCCGCAAACTTTCGCGCAGCCAAATTTCAACGGGCGGTACTGATGGGCGCGGATTTTTCGCGAGCGGCTTTCACCGGCGCGGTTTTCGATGGCGCGCACACCGGACGGGCAAATTTCGCCGACGCAGTTGACCTCCCCACCCTGCCCGACCCGGCAACCAGCCGCAAAAATCGCCGCCGTGCCCGGCGAAATGAAACCCTTTCGGAGTGAAAAATGAGCAACATCGATTTCGCCTCGGTGCAGTGGGCGCAAAAAATTTCCAACTCCCTCGATATTTTTGGCGATTTGACCGCCGATGAATTGAAAAAACTCAGTCAACTGCTGCAAGAATTATCGCACCTGAAAGCCGAAGGGCACACCCCTTCCACCGCGCAGATGACCGTCATTCTGCAATATCTGCACACCAAAAACCTCGATTTGCTGGAAGCGGTCAAAGGCGGATTGATGGTGCATTTTTCGGGCGGCGGCTTGGAATACGAACGCTTTTTACTGCGCGAAGACGGGCGCATTCCCAATCACAAATATGAAAGCAGGGCTGCCGAATGATTGTTGAAACGCTCACCGTTGGGCCTGTGCAGGCCAATTGTTATCTGGTCGGATGTCCCGAAACGCGGGCGGCGGTCATCATCGACCCCGGCGATGAGGCGGCGCGAATTTTGGCGCGCGTGCGGGAAAATAATCTGCGCGTGTCGCACATTTTGCTCACCCACGCTCATTTCGACCACATCACCGCAGCGCAGGCGGTCGCCGAAAGTACCGGCGCGCCGCTCGCCATTCACCCCGACGATTTGCCGCTACTGAATGTCGGCGGCGGCGCAACCGCATTCGGACTGCCCCAACCGCCCATTCCCGTGCCGCAAATCTGGCTTTCGGTGGGGAATGTGATTGAAACGGGCACGCTGGCATTCTCCGTTTTGCACACGCCGGGGCATTCGCCGGGGCACGTTTGTTTTTATGAACGGGCGCACAACACGATTTTTGTCGGCGATGTGCTGTTTGCGGGCAGTATCGGGCGCACCGATTTGCCCGGCGGCAGTTACGAAACACTGATGGACAGCATTGCCCACCAATTGATGGTGCTCCCCGATGACACGGTGGTCTATCCGGGGCACGGCCCGGCCACCACCATCGGCGCGGAACGGGTCGGTAATCCGTTTTTATAACCTGAATTCGGAGTTTATCTCGAAAAAAGAAATTGTGGCTATTTCGCGAAGATTTTTGGTATGTCATTCCCGCGAAGGCGGGAATCCACAGTTTTTCGCTGTGGATTCCGGACAATTCGCTGCGCGAATTTCCGGAATGACAGA
>JANTHQ010000310.1 GCA_024762375.1 Anaerolineaceae bacterium | reverse complement strand
TGAGTTATGGCATTCAAAATTGCACCATCAATTTTGTCGGCGGATTTTTCGCGGTTGGGCGAACAGATTGCCGCGGCAGAAGCCGCCGGTGTGGATTGGATTCACGTGGATGTGATGGACGGGCATTTTGTGCCCAATTTGACGATTGGGCCGCTGATTGTACGCGCTATTCGCCCGTTGACCGATTTGCCGCTGGATGTGCATTTGATGATTGAACAACCGGAACGATACATTCCCGCGTTTGTGGAGGCCGGAGCAGACCATATCGTTGTGCACGTGGAAACTTGCCCGCATCTGCACCGCACCATCCAGCAGATTCACAATTTGGGCGCGAAAGCGGGCGTCACGCTCAACCCGGCAACACCCCTTTCGGCGTTGGAAGAAATTCTGCCGTATGTCGAACAAGTGCTGGTGATGTCGGTCAACCCGGGGTTCGGCGGGCAATCGTACATTCCCGGCAGCACACAAAAGATTGCCCGGTTGCGCCGCATGCTAACAGCGATTCGCTCTACCGCCGATATTGCGGTGGATGGCGGCATCAATCCTCAAACTATCCGTGCCGCCGCCGAAGCGGGCGCATCGGTGCTGGTAGCGGGGTCGGCGATTTTCAACACGCGGGCAACCATCGCCGAAAACGTGGCATCGCTACGGGCAGCGCTGGCGCTGGTCGGCACGCAGTCGGCATAACTATTGAATTTTCCTATGGTAACGATTATAAACCTATTGATATTTAATGATGTTTGTCACCCAAACAGGTGACATTTATCACTTATGACATCATCTGGCTTCTATTATAATGTGTACAGTAACAGAAATTTTGCGCTACGAGCCCTCACTCGGAAAAGCAATATCCCCGCGAGCGCAAAATTGCGTACAACTGCCGCACGAAAGACAATCACGACAAAATAAATTCTAGCACAGCAGGCACAGGAGCCGGTATTTATGGAATATCCAATTTTAAGAAAAGAAATTTTGAGCGAGAGTGTGAAATTAATGGTGCTCCACGCGCCCCACGTGGTGCGAAACGCCAAAGCCGGACAGTTTTTGATTATTCGCGTCAACGAGCACGGCGAGCGCATTCCACTGACCATCGCCGATTTTGACCGCGAAGAAGGCACAGTCACCATTATTTTCCAAGAGGTCGGCGCGTCAACTTTGGAATTGGGCGAAAAAGAAGTGGGCGACACGCTGCCCACCGTGATGGGCCCGCTGGGCCACCCCAGTGAAATCGATAATTATGGCACCGTCGTTTGTGTCGCCGGTGGGGTGGGGGTCGCACCGATGTTCCCCATCACCCGCGCGCTGAAAGAAGCGGGCAACCGGGTCATCACCATTATGGGTGCGCGCAATAAAGAACTTCTGTTTTGGGAAGAACGAATGCGCGAATACTCGGACGAGGTGATTGTCTGCACCGATGACGGGTCATACGGCCGCAAAGCCCTCGTCACCGAACCGCTGAAAGAAATTTTGGAAGGGAACGCTGAAAACATCGCCAAAGTTTGGGCCATCGGCCCCACCATTATGATGAAATTTGTGTCGCTGACCACCGAGCCGTTTGAAGTGCCGACCATCGTCAGCCTGAACACCATTATGGTGGATGGCACCGGTATGTGCGGCGGCTGTCGCGTGGCGATGAAAGGGCATCAAGCCAAATTCGCGTGCGTGGATGGGCCGGAATTCGACGGGCATATCATCAACTGGGATAAAGTGATGTCGCGGATGACCTTCTACAAAAAACAAGAGCACGAAGCGTTGGTTCGACACGAAGAAGAGCATTGCCGGTTAGATAAACAAATTGCAGAAATGAGCGTATAAAGAGGATATCATGGCTACGACAAATCCGAAACCAAAACCCAAAAAACGGAAACTGATACCGACAAAAACCCCAATGCCCGAACAGGACCCGATGGTCCGCATTCACAATTTCAATGAAGTGCCGATTGGCTATTCGGAAGAGGATGCCATCGCAGAGGCACAGCGCTGTTTGCAGTGCCCCAAACCGACCTGCACCCACGGCTGCCCGGTGAATATTGATGTCAGAGGATTTGTCGGGTTGATTGCTGAAGGCGATTTTCAGGGCGCCATCAATAAAATTAAAGAAACCAACGCGCTGCCCGCCATTACCGGGCGCGTGTGCCCGCAAGAAGACCAGTGCGAAGGCGAGTGCATTCTGGCCAAAAAATTCGAATCGGTCAGCATTGGACGGCTGGAACGGTTTGTGGCCGACTGGGAAGCGAAACAGGGCCCTGTGCCCGTACCTGAGCTGCCACCGGCAACCGGCAAAACGGTCGCCATTGTCGGCTCCGGCCCGGCAGGACTCACCGCAGCCGCCGACTTGGCCCAACTGGGGCACAAAGTCACCATCTTCGAAGCCCTGCACGAACCGGGCGGCGTGCTGGTGTATGGCATCCCCGAATTCCGCCTGCCGAAAGACATCGTTCGCCGCGAAGTCGATTACATCCGCAAACTCGGCGTGGAAATCATCACCGACTTTGTGGTTGGCGCATCTGAAACGGTTGACCAAATGCTGGACGAATTTGACGCAGTCTTTTTGGGAACCGGCGCCGGCCTGCCGTGGTTTATGGACATCCCCGGCGAAGAATTGAACGGCGTCTATTCTGCCAATGAATATCTGACCCGCGTAAATTTGATGAAAGCGTATCGCTTCCCAGACTTTGAAACACCGATCGCCACCGGACGGCGCGCCGTCATCATCGGTGGGGGAAACGTGGCGATGGATGCCGCTCGCACCGCACTGCGACTGCATACCGACGAATCCATCGTGCTGTACCGCCGTACCCGCAACGAAATGCCGTGCCGTATCGAAGAGTTGGAGCACGCCGAAGCCGAAGGCGTTCAGTTTGAATATCTGACCACCCCGATTGCCTTCCACGGCGACAGCGAAGGCCGGGTGACTGAAGTAGAATGTATCCGCAACGAGCTCGGTGAACCGGATGCTTCCGGCCGCCGCCGCCCCGTGCCCATCGAAGGTTCAAACTTCCGCGTGCCCGCCGATATCGTCATCATCTCCATCGGCCAGAGCCCCAGCCCACTCATCCCGAAAACCACGCCGCAACTGAAAACCGGGCGGCGCAGCGAATTTGTGGTTGACCCCAACACGATGAAAACCACCATGAAAGGCGTTTTCGCCGGTGGTGACGCGGCAACAGGCGGCGCAACCGTCATCTTGGCGATGGGGCAGGCGAAAATCGCCGCGCGAGCCATTGACGAATATCTGAAAACCGGTGAGTGGTAAGAAGAGGAGGCGAGGCGATGGCAAATGAATCTCTGACCGTCACACTGGCAGACGAAGCCCGGCAATTGCTGGACTGTCTGCAAACGGGCGACCCGCACGCGAGCCACCATCTGGCGCGCATCATCGAAGCGGACACACACGGCGCATTGTTGCCCTTTGCCGAAGCCTTCGCCGCCCGCATCAAAGACCATCTGACCCGTTTTGCCGAGTTGAGCATCACCGACCCGGACGAAACGCTGGACGAAGAAGTGTACCAACTGTTAAAAGCAGCTGCCATAGATTGGGTGTCGATGCCGGGGCACGGCCGTCCCGGAGAGGGAAGCGCGGATGTAGATTTCGCGTAAAAGAA
>JANTHQ010000309.1 GCA_024762375.1 Anaerolineaceae bacterium | reverse complement strand
GAAAAATCTGTCCGCGAAATTGCCCACGAGATTTTCGCCGTGGCCGATGGTTGTCTGATGAGCGCGAAAAAAGATGCGCTGGTGAATATTGGTGGGTTTGTCGCGATGCGTGATGAGGATTTATACCGTCAGGTGGCACAGGAATTGACCCTGCGCGAAGGGTTTCCCACCTACGGCGGGCTTGCTGGGCGCGATTTGGAAGCGATGGCACGCGGATTATACGAAGGCACAGACGAAGATTATCTGCGCTATCGCATCGGGCATACCCAATATCTCGCCGATAGTTTGGTGGAAGCGGGCATTCCGGTCATTCAGCCGTCGGGCGGGCACGCAGTCTATCTGGATGCGAAACAGATTGCGCCGCATATTCCTGCCAGCCAATTCCCTGCGCAGGCTGTCACCGCCGCGCTCTATCTGGAAGGGGGCATTCGCGGGGTGGAATTGGGCAGTTTGATGTTTGCCCACCCGCACCCGCAAACCGGCGAATGGCTGTACCCGGAATTGGAGCTGGTGCGGCTCGCCATCCCGCGCCGAGTTTACACCCAAGCGCATCTCGATTATGTGGTGGATGTCGCCAAACACGTTTTTGAAAACCGAAAATCACTGCCGGGCTATCGTATCACCTACCAAACAAAATTCCTGCGACACTTCACCGCCCGGCTGGAGCCGATTGGAGGTTAGAGATTGGAGATTCGCAGCAATCTCCGGTCAACCAATCACCAATCACCAATCAACCAATAACTACCATGCAAACCGGAACCTACATTTTACTGCTGCATCTGCCCGCAGATGCCGAACTGGATATTCCCGGCTTGGGCGAAACAATGTTTCCCGCCGGATTTTACGCTTACGCCGACAGTGCATTCGGCATAACCCAACTGCCGGAACGCATCAAAACCCATCTCGCCGAACCCACCCATCCCCGCGAACATATCGATTTTCTGCGGAAAATTGCCGCTGTCGCCGAAGTGTGGATGGCTCCGGGTAACGAACCGCATGAGCACGAGTGGGTATCGTTGCTACTGGCAATTCCCGGTGCAGTCGCCATCGCCGATGGTTTTGGGGTGGAAGATTGCGCCTGCGACAGCCATCTGGTTTATTTTGACGTGCGCCCCCATTTGGAAGATTTTCAAATCGGTGCGCGGCATTTGTTCCCCGATGAACCCATCATTCGAGCGACAATCAATGACCCATCTCAAAGCGACTGAGCTCCAAAAACAACTGGAAAACCCGCAAATCACCGATGAGCTCGCCGAGCGAACAGCCATCTCGCTGGGCAAATTGGGCGATGCCGGCTGGGCGGCGGTGGAATCGCTGGCACACGCCGCCGACCCCGACCGGCGTTTTTGGGCGGTACGTGCGCTGTGGGCAAACGGCAGTGATGCGGCAATTTCGGAATTGCTGGCGCTGCTGAATGACCCCGATGAAATGGTTCGCAGTGCCGCCGCGCTGGCGTTGGGAGAAATGCGCGCCGAAACCGCCATCCTCGACCTGCTGACGCTGGTGGAAACCGATGCCACCTCGGCGGGCAATCACGCCGCCGATGCGCTGGCAAAAATCGGCACGCCCGCTGCCGAAGGCTTGATTGCCCTGCTGGCGCATCCCCAAAAATTTGTGCGCCTGCGCGCCGCCAAAGCGCTCGTCCCCATCGAAAGCCACGATGCCATTCGCCCATTGATTGACCTGCTGGACAACGACCCCAGTTATCTGGTGCGGCATTACGCCGATGTCGCACTGAAAAAAATGGGTGTTGGAGAAATGATATATTTTAAGTAGTCGGGAGTATGGAGCAGGGAGTATGGGATTTTTCCATCCCCCTTGCTTCATACTTCTTGCTCTATGTTTCAGGAGAAACCATGCCATATACCCCCATTCTCGCCACACTTGGGTACATCATGTCCCCCGATGGAAAAAACGTGCTGCTGATTCATCGCAACAGCCGCCAAAACGATATGCATCTCGGCAAATATAACGGGCTGGGCGGCAAATTGGAACGGGATGAAGATGTGATTTCCGGCTTGCGCCGCGAAATTCGAGAGGAGGCAGGTGTGGAAATTGACGACATCCGCCTGCGGGGAACCATCAACTGGACGGGGTTCGGCAAAAAGGGCGAAGATTGGTTTGGCTTTATTTTTCGGATTGACTCGTTTTCCGGCATACCCCGCACCGAAAACCCGGAAGGCTCGCTGCACTGGGTGGCGGTCGACAAAATTCTGGAGTTACCGCTATGGGAAGGCGACCGCTATTTTCTGCCGCTCGTTTTCGGCGATGACCCACGCCAGTTCCACGGCGTTATGCCGTATGAAAACGGGCATCCGGTCAGTTGGCATTTCGAGTGGGTGGGGATGGGGTAGATTCACAGCACCCGCCACGCGAAAATCCCCATCATTCCAGCCGCGATGAAAAAGCGCACCACCAGCGATACCAGCAACCCGGATAAATATCCGCCAACCGCACGCAGCGCATCGCGCCAATTTCGGTGATAGAAATACTCTACCCCGCCAATACCGAGTAAAATTCCCAATAGCGCGCCCAGCGCATTCAGAAAAATCATCCCCACCAGCCCCAACCCCAACCCCACAGCGATAGCTCTGCCGCTTGCCCCGCCTCTTCTCGCCCCCCACCAACCGGCAACAGCATCCACCACACCCGCAACCACCATCAACAGCGTCAAAATGACGGCTATCCAAATCCCCAGTTTATCCCAACCGACCAAAACACCATACAGCATAGCCAGCAGCCAAACAATAAACTGCCCCGGCAAAACCGGAATTAGTAACATCAATAGCAGGCTAATCCCCATTAACATTAGCCATGCAACTTCCATCGAACCGGAAATCATAGTATACTCCGTTTATTATGTGCAATTGGGAGATACTATGACACATATCTCGTTACAAGTCAAACTCATAAATTGGTTCAATCGCCACAAACGCCCCATGCCCTGGCGCGGCGAAACCGACCCATACCGCATCTGGGTCAGCGAAGTGATGCTGCAACAGACGCAGGTAGCAACGGTTGAACCATACTACCGCCGTTTTTTGCGGGAATTTCCCACCGTGCAGGCACTCGCCGCCGCGCCGATGGATGCCGTGCTGAAACAATGGGAAGGCTTGGGCTATTATGCCCGTGCCCGAAATTTACATCGCGCCGCCCGCGAAATTGTGATAACACACGGCGGCGAACTCCCCCGCACCTTTCGGGAATTGAAAAAATTGCCCGGTTTCGGCGATTATACCGCCGGAGCCGTGGCGTCACTGGCGTTTGGCGAACCCGTTCCGGCAGTGGATGGAAACGTGAAACGGGTGCTCAGCCGAATTTTCGCCATCCAATCCGACATCACCCGCGGTGACGGGCGGCAGCAGTTGACCGCTATCGCCACCGAGATGGCGCAATCTGCCCCCCACCCCGGCGATTGGACAGAAACGCTGATGGAACTCGGCGCGGTAGTGTGCACCCCCACCCGCCCCCGCTGTCCGGTCTGCCCCGTGCGCGACGACTGCGCCGCGTTCCGGCTCGGCATCGCCGAATCGCTGCCCATCAAACCCGCCCGCGCCAAAATTCCCCATTTCGATGTGGCGGCGGGAGTCATTTTCCGCACTCACG
>JANTHQ010000308.1 GCA_024762375.1 Anaerolineaceae bacterium | reverse complement strand
TTTCTCAGCGGTGGGCGGGTCGCCGAATGGAAAAATTGGTGAAATTTTTACGGAATTTTTATGCACATCGCCCGGGTTTTTTGATATACTGTTTGTAGAAACACAGAAAAATCAGGGAGGATGCCCTATGCAAGTTCCGTCAAATATCACAAGTTTTCGAATTTCGGTGCCGCCGCTCTATCGCTGGCATCATTCGGCGCGGCGAGCGGTATGGACAGCTGCGGTGGTGGTGGTTGTCGGAATTTATCTGCTGCTGGGCATCGGATTGGTCAGCGGGCTGGCACTGACAATCGGCGCGCTGGTTAAATAGCGGTCAGTTCTCAGCCATCAGTGGTCAGCAATCAGCAAATTGCGAACGAGTGAATCTCCAACTTCCAATTGACCAATCTCTAATCACGAATTCACATCAACCGTTCAAAATCCCCTGCGCGATAAAATCGCCAACTTCTGCCGTGCCGAGCGGCTGTTCGCCGTGATACGCCAAATCCGGCGTGCGATACCCCTCCGCCAAAAAAACATCCACCGTCTGCTCAATGAGCGCCGCTTCTTCCGGCAGATTCAGGCTGGTGCGCAACAGCATCGCCGTGCTGAGAATGGTCGCCAGCGGGTTGGCGATGCCTTTACCCGCAATATCCGGCGCGGAGCCGTGAATCGGTTCGTAAAGCCCTTTTGCGCCCTCCGCCAGCGACGCCGACGGCAGCATGCCCATCGAACCCGCCAACATGCTCGCTTCGTCGCTGAGAATATCCCCAAACAAATTTTCGGTCACAATCACATCAAAATCTGCCGGGCGGCGGATGAGGTGCATGGCGCACGCATCCACCAGCAAATCTTCATAGTCCACATCGGGATAATCCTGCCGAACTTCGTGGGCAATTTCGCGCCACAACCGGCTGGAGGCCAGCACATTGGCTTTATCCACACTGGTAACTTTTTTGCGCCGCCCGCGCGCCAACTCAAACCCGACACGCACCAGCCGCTCAATTTCACCCTCCGAATAGCGCAGGGTGTCCACCGCTTCGCGCCCGTTGCCGTTCTGTTCGCGTCCCTGCGGTTTACCAAAATACAGCCCGCCGGTCAGCTCGCGGACAATCACCATATCCACCGCGCCGATGACTTCCGGCTTCAGGGTGGATGCGGTTGCCAGCGCGGGATAAATTTTCACGGGGCGCACGTTGGCGAACAACCCCAGTTCTTTCCGAATTTTGAGCAATCCCTGTTCCGGGCGAACGGAAGCGGTCGGATCGCTCCACTTGGGGCCGCCCACCGCGCCCAGCAGCACCGCATCGGCGTTTTTTGTGGCGACGATGGTTTCGTCCGGCAAGGGGTTACCTGTTTCATCAATGGCAATGCCGCCGATGAGTGCTGTTTCAAACGAAAAATCGTGGTTGAATTTCTCGGCAATGGCGTTGAGCACTTTTACGCCTTCGGCCACCACTTCGGGGCCGATGCCATCGCCGGGCAGGAGTGTGATTTTCGCTTCCATAAGTTCCTTTCAATGAGCAATGAATAATGAGCAATGAACAAAATTGATAATTGTTAATTGCTCATTTCTAATTGTTTGACCAGCGCGTATTCCATACTATCGGCAATGGCGCGCCAACTGGCATCGATGATGTTCGGGTGTGCGCCGACAGTTGTCCAATGGCGTTCGCCGTCGCTGAAATCAATCAGCACGCGGGTGGTCGCTGCGGTGCCTTTATCGCTGTCCAAAATGCGGACTTTGTAATCGGTCAGATGAACGCTTTGCAAGGTAGGATACACCTCATACAGCGCTTTGCGCAAAGCTTTGTTCAGCGCATTGACGGGGCCGTTCCCCTCGGCGGCGGTATGTTTCACTTCGCCGTTGCCAATGCGAACTTTCACCGTAGCCTCCGAGAGAAGCCCGCGTTTATCGCGGTTTTCCACTGTGACCATATAGTCGATCAATTCAAACGGCGGGCGGTAACCCGGACGGGTGCGCATGAGCATCATATCCACCGATGCATCCGCCGTTTCAAACGCGAAACCCTCGTGTTCCAACTGCTTAATTTGTTTCAGAACCGCTTTCGCTTCATCTTTGCCGACATCAATTCCCCGTCGTTTCGCCTGATAGAGCAGATTGCCTTTGCCGGAAAGTTCGGAAACCACGGCGCGTTTTTTGTTGCCCACCAGCGTCGGGTCGATATGCTGATAACTTTCTTCCGCTTTGAGCACCGCCGCGACATGAATGCCACCTTTGTGGGCGAACGCACTGCGCCCGACAAACGGCTGGTGGTCATCGGGGGGCAAGTTTGCCAACTCGGCAACATAACGCGAAAGAGCCGTGAGATTTTTCAACTGCTCCGGCGATACCACATCATAGCCCATCTTCAACTGCAAATCGGGGATGATGGTGATGAGATTGGCATTCGCCACCCGCTCGCCGTACCCGTTGACAGTGCCCTGCACCTGCACACAGCCGGCCTCCACCGCCACCAGCGAATTTGCCACCGCGCAGCCGCCGTCATCGTGGGTGTGAATCGCCAGCGGGGTGCTGATGCGCTCGCGCACGGTTTTGATGATGTCTGCAATTTCCCACGGCATGGTGCCCCCGTTGGTATCGCACAGACAGATGGAATCCGCACCCGCCTCGGCGGCAACTTGCAGGGTCATCAGCGCGTAATCGGGATTGGCTTTGTAGCCATCGAAAAAATGCTCGGCATCGTAAATAACTTCTTTGCCGCGCGCTTTGAAATACGCCACGCTTTCCTGAATCATCGCCAGATTTTCTTCCGGGTCGGCTTCGAGCACTTTGTGAACGTGCAAATCCCACGTTTTGCCCACCAGCGTCACCACGGGCGTTTCGGCTTCCACCAATGCCTGAATATTCGCATCGGTATCGCAGGTGGTATTTTTATAGCGCGTGCTGCCGAACGCTGCAATTTTCGCATTTTTCAGATTCAGCGATTTTGCCCGTGCGAAAAATTCGGCGTCCTTCGGGTTTGAGCCGGGCCAGCCGCCTTCAATATAATGCACGCCCAGTTCATCCAACTTGCGGGCAATCTTCAATTTGTCGTCGCTGGAATATGAAATACCTTCGCGCTGGGTTCCATCACGGAGGGTGGTATCGTAAAGCAGGATTTTTTTCGTCATAATTCACCTCTTTTTGAAACGTGATTTTTCACGCAACACGCTTCAGATTGTTTTCACACGCGGAACGTGCGTTTTTTCATATTCCTCAATCGCCGGAAGTTTTTCGCGCAGGTAGCCGAGTTGGTCGATACCATTGACCAAACAATGTTTGCTGAACGGGTCGATGGGAAATGTGACCGTGCGCCCGTCGGGCAGGGTGAGTGTCTGGTCGGGCAGGTTGATGGTAATACGCGTTTCCGGGTCTTCTTCTGCCAGCGATTGCAGTTGGCGGTGCGTTTCTTTATCCACGATGACGGGCAGCAATCCGTTTTTCAGCGAGTTGTTGCGGAAAATATCGGCGAAACCGGTGCTGATGAGCACCCGAAAACCGAATGCCGCCAGCGCCCACGGGGCGTGCTCGCGGCTGGAGCCGCAGCCGAAATTGTCGCCCGCCACCAAAATGGTTGCCCCCTGCGATTCGGCGCGGTTCAGCACAAAATCGGGGTTCGGCGAGCCATC
>JANTHQ010000307.1 GCA_024762375.1 Anaerolineaceae bacterium | reverse complement strand
ACCTCGAAAAAATGGGGCATCTCACCTTTGAAACTTTCCGCCCCGAAGGTTTTGCGCTTGACCCGATGAAAAGCCAAAACCTGAAAACGGCATACCAGCAGGCACGTCAATTCGCCGAAAATCCCCACGGTTGGATAACCTTTTTGGGCGGATACGGCTGTGGCAAAACCCATTTAGCGGTTGCCATCGCCAATTATCGCATCCAACAGGGAAAGTCGGCGCTATTTGTGGTGGTTCCCGACCTGCTCGACCACCTGCGCGCCGCCTTCAGCCCGCAAAGCACCTCGACATACGATGAGCGGTTCGAACAAATTCGCAATGCCCCGCTGTTAATATTGGATGACCTCGGCACACAATCGGCCACACCATGGGCACAAGAAAAACTCTTTCAGTTGTTCAACCATCGCTATAACACCCGTTTGGCAACGATTGTCACCACCAATCACAAATTAGAAGAAATTGACCCGCGCATCCGCTCGCGGTTGGTTGACCCCGATTTGGCCCGGGTGATTCACATCACCGCCCCCGATTTTCGCGGCGGCGGCATGGGGTTCATGTCAGAATTATCGACCCTCTCACAACACAGCGACAAAACGTTCGAAACATTCGACCTGCGCGACCGCGAATTGCCCCGTGCGCAGGCAGAAAATTTGCGGCAAGCGTTCAACATCGCCAAAAATTATGCCGCACACCCTGAAGACTGGATTCTGTTCACCGGTACTTACGGCTGCGGCAAAACCCATCTGGCGGCAGCCATCGCCAACCATTTCGCCGAGCAAAACCAAAACGCGTTGTTTGTGGTTGTTCCGGATTTGCTCGACCACTTGCGCGCCGCCTTCAGCCCGCAATCCATCACCCCATACGACAAACGTTTTGAAGAGGTGAAAAATGCGCCGTTGCTGGTGCTGGACGATTTGGGCACACACAGTGCCACCCCTTGGGCCGAAGAAAAACTGTATCAATTGTTCAACTATCGCTATAACGGGCGATTGCCCACCGTCATCACCATGGCAGAAACGGGTCAGCTCGCGCCACGCCTCAAATCTCGGCTGTTGGATGTGGGACGCTGTACTGCCATCGAAATTACCGCACCCAGCTACCGCGGTGCGCCATCGCTCAAACAGAAAAACACCGGCAAACGTCGCCGCTCGTCACGCTAAAACGACCAATGAACACACAATGGGATGCCCCCACCAAACGAATCATCGCTGTCGGACTGGGTTTATTCTTTATTTACATTTTGATTTTAAGCCGCTCGGTGCTGCCATTTTTAATCATCGCCGCATTGATTGCTTTTTTACTGGCGCCAATCGTCACATTCCTGAACAAAAATCTATATATTCCCAAAGCATTGGCGGTCATTATCGCCTACCTGCTGCTGGCGCTATTTCTCACGCTTTTCCCGCTGATTCTCATTCCGGCGGTGCTCAACGCTTTTGGCGATATCAACATCGATTGGGTGACTGTCATCCAACAAACGCTGAGCTGGCTGCGAGTCACACTTGAATCGTGGCGCAATATCCAACTGTTCGGCATCAGTTACAACCTTTCCCCGTCGATTGACCCTGCACTCGACACACTGAACAACATTTCGCCGGCACAATTCATTCCATCGTTTGACACCATCATCGCCTCCATCCCAACCACGCTGCAATTTACATGGGGTGTCGCTTCGAACGTGCTGGGCACAATCGCATCGTCACTGCTGGCCTTTATGCTGACATTTGTGTTCTCAATTTACCTCACTGTGGACGGCGGGAAATTCGTGCGAACCTTTTTCACCATTACTCCACCGGCCTATCGCGCAGAAATGAGAGAACTCCACCGGCGCATTAAGTCCATTTGGAGCGCATATTTTCGCGGGCAATTCATTTTGGCAGTGGTCATCGGCGTGATGACATGGATTGTCGGCACCATCATCGGGTTACCCGGCGCATTCGCTTTGGCGGTCATCGCCGGGGCAATGGAAATTTTGCCGAATATCGGGCCGGTGCTGGCGGCCATCCCGGCGCTGCTGGTGGCACTGGTACAGGGTTCAACCGTTCTGCCCACCGGAAATCTCACATTTTTGCTGATTGTAATGGGCGCATATATGCTCATCCAACAGGTAGAAAATAATCTCATCGTCCCCAAAATATTGGGCGATGCCGTGGAGCTTCACCCAATTTTCGTGATGGCAGGCGTGGTTGTCGGTGCGACTGTCGCCGGAATTTTGGGCGCACTGATTGCCGCCCCGACGATTGCGTCGGCGCGCGTGCTGATTGCCTATGCCTACGCCAAAATCCTCGACGAAGAGCCCTTCCCCACCCCGCACAGCGCTCGTTCACCGTCGCTCCCTCCCCTTGAAATGCTGCAACAATTATGGGAAAAAACACAATTGCTGTGGCAAAATCGGTTTGGCAAAAAACTCTAACATACTTCTAACGAAAAAAAGTAGCATCTTCCCCCGGAAACAGGTATAATTTAGAGTAGTCATTTGTCATTTGTCATTCGTGAAAACCTTGAACTTTGAACTTTAACCCCAAAAGGAACACCTTTTATGATGCGATTTGACCGTTTTACGGAGCGCGCACAAGATGCCGCCATGCGCGCTTACGAAATTTTACAGCGATATAAACACGCCCAAGCAGATACCGAACACCTGCTGCTGGCGCTGTTGGAGCAGCCGGACAGTGCGGTTGCCGATATTTTGCGGCAAATGGGCGTAGACCCGGAGATTGTGCGCGAGCGGGTGGATGACATTTTGCAACGCGCACCAAAAGTCAATATGATGCCGAATATGGCCGTGGGGCAAGTGTACATCACGCCAAGGCTGAAACGGGTACTCGACCATGCCCAAACCGAATCTGAAAATTTAAATGACGAGTATATTTCCACCGAGCATCTGTTTTTGGCGATTGTTGCAGAGCGCGGCACGCCCACCACCCAGATGTTCGGGCAATTGGGCATCACGCACGACTCGGTGCTGAACGCCATTCACGCCATGCGCGGCGGAAAACGGGTTGACAGCCCGCGCGCCGAAACGCAATTTCGCACACTGGAAAAATACAGCATCAACCTGACTGAAAGAGCGCTGGCAGGCAAACTTGACCCGGTCATCGGGCGAGATGACGAAATTTTGCGCGTCATTCAGGTACTTTCGCGCCGAACCAAAAACAACCCGATTCTCATCGGCGAAGCCGGGGTGGGCAAAACCGCCATCGTTGAAGGGCTGGCACAGAAAATCGCCGATGAAGATGTACCGGAATTGCTCATCGGCAAACAGGTCATCAGCCTCGATTTGGGGGCAATGATTGCCGGTTCACGTTTCCGCGGCGAATTTGAAGAACGACTGAAAACCGCCATCGATGAAATCAAACGCGCCGAAGGGGAAATCATTCTGTTTATTGATGAACTGCACACTGTGGTCGGTGCAGGCGCAGCACAGGGCGCAATGGATGCCAGCAATATGCTGAAACCGGCGCTCGCTCGCGGCGAATTGCAGTGCGTCGGCGCAACCACGCTCGACGAATACCGAAAGTATATCGAAAAAGACGCCGCGCTGGAACGGCGGTTCGCCCCCGTTTTTGTGGATGAGCCATCGGTGGAAGAAACCATCGAAATGTTACAGGGCA
>JANTHQ010000306.1 GCA_024762375.1 Anaerolineaceae bacterium | reverse complement strand
AAAAAGTGTGCTGGAAGACCAAATCCCCGAGCAGATGACAGTTGCTCAAGCCAACACCGACCCCCGCGAACGTGTCGAGATGGAGCGGTTGGGGGTGAAAACCCGTCTGTTCCTGCCGATGGTTTTTCAGCGGCAAGCGCTCGGGTTAATCCGGCTCGATGATTTTTCGGCGGAACGAACGTTTTCATATCAAGAAATTTCGCTGGCGAAACTGCTGGCATCACAAGCCGCCAGCGCGATTGAAAATGCGCGGCTTTTTGAACAAGCCCGGGCAGAAATTGCCGTCCGCTTGCGTGCCGAAACCGAACTCGAACAGGAACGGGCACTGCTGGCGGAACGGGTAAAAGAGCGCACGATGGAATTGAGCAAAGCCAATGCCGAACTGGCGCGTGCCGCCCGATTGAAAGATGAATTTTTGGCGAGCATGAGCCACGAATTGCGCACGCCGCTCAACACCATATTGGGGTCGGCAGAAATTCTGCAATCGGGTGTTTTTGGCGAGTTGGTGGAACAGCAGGAAAAATATGTCGCCAACATTGATGAAAGTGGGCGACATTTGCTGTCGCTCATCAACGATATTCTCGATTTGTCCAAAATCGAAGCGGGCAAAATGGAAATTTCCATCGGGCCGGTATCGGTGCAATCTGTCTGTCAAGCCAGTTTGCGGCTGGTCAAACAATTGGCGCACAAAAAGCATCTTAAACTGAAATCCGAATTTCAAAACAGTGTGGCGACATTCCCCGCCGATGACCGCCGGGTGAAACAAATTTTGGTCAACCTGCTCAGCAACGCCATCAAATTCACCCCCGACGGCGGCGAAATCGGATTGACGGTGACGGATGATGTGGCACAGAGCGCAATCCATTTTACCGTGTGGGATACCGGTATCGGTATTGCCCCCGAAGATTTGCCGCGGCTATTTCAGCCTTTTGTGCAGTTGGATAGTCGTTTGGCGCGCCAGCATACCGGCACGGGCTTGGGATTGTCGCTGGTTTCAAAAATGATGGAACTGCACGGCGGCGGTATTTCGGTGGAAAGTGACGTGGGGCAGGGCAGCCGTTTCACGGTTTCTTTCCCGCTGGCTACTGTCACAGAGCCAATGGCGCGGGCAGAACCGCGCCCCCAACCCGCGCCGCTTGCGATTCCGGCAACGGAAGATTCCGCCATCAAACCGATGGTACTGCTGGCAGAAGACAACGAGCAATCCATCGAAATTTTCACGGATTATCTGAAATTGAGCGGGTATCACTTTTCTGTTGCCCGCACCGGGGTCGAAGCCATCGCACGGGCAAAAGAAGACCATCCCGATATAATTTTGATGGATATCCAGATGCCGGAAATGGACGGGTTGGAGGCCATGCGCCGTTTGCGCGCAGAACCCGCATTCGCCACCGTGCCGATTATCGCCATGACGGCGCTGGCAATGCCCGGCGACCGCGAGCGGTGTTTCGACGCGGGTGCGAATGAATATTTGAGCAAACCGGTTAACTTGCAAATGATGGTAATGTCCATTCGTGAATTGCTGAATCAAAAATAGGTGGAAACGATGACAGATAACGCAACTATTTTAATTGTGGATGATGAATCGAGTGCCCGAGATGTTATGCGCGGGTTTCTGCAGCCGGAACGATACAATTTGCTTTTTGCCGCCAACGCCGCCGAAACATTTTCGGTATTGCAGGCGGTGGCCCCCGATGTAATTTTGCTGGACATCATGCTCCCCGATGTGGACGGGTTTGATGTGTGCCGCCAAATAAAAACCGATACGCGCTGGCAGCATATCCCCATCATTTTGGTAACGGCACTAAACGGGTCAACAAATTTGGAGAAGGGATTTGAAGCGGGCGCGGATGATTTTTTGCATAAACCCATCAACGATTATGAATTGCGGGTGCGGGTGCGCTCGATGTTGCGCATCAAACGGCAGTACGATAGTTTGCAGAAAGCCTTGCGTTTGCGCGAAGATTTGTCGAATATGATGGTGCACGATATGCGCAATCCGCTCACATCCATCATCGGCTATGGTTCGTATTTGAAAATGCGGAAATCGTTGACCGAAGATGATGCGCGGCAGGTGGATATGATTGTCAAGCAGGCGCGGCGGTTGGATTCGTTTTTGAATGATATGCTGCTGGTGGCAAAACAGGAGCACACCGGTAAAATGATGGTCGAGTTGCGCACCATACAAATTCAATCGCTGGCGAACGCCATTGAAAGCACGCACCGGCTGACTGCCAGCGCCCGACGGGTGATGCTGCGGTTTGAATTGCCGGATGCGGATACCGAAGTTTTGGCGGATGCAAATTTGTTACAGCGCATTGCCGACAATTTGGTGTCGAATGCGCTCAAATTTTCGCCGGAAGATAGCACGGTCACCGTGCAGATGGAACCGTTTTTCCCGCCCAAAGCCGACCGCCCGCATTTGCGGTTGCGGGTCATTGATGAAGGTCCCGGTATTCCCGAAGATGCAAAATCACGAATATTTGATAAGTTTGAGGTTATTTCCATGAAACGACGGCGGGTGCCACAAGTGGGGTTGGGGTTGCTTTTTTGTCGGCTGGCGGCAGAAGCGCACGGCGGGCGCATTTGGGTGGAGGATAATCAGCCCACCGGGTCGATTTTTACGGTGGAGTTGTAACTGCCCGGCTAGTTTTCTGTATGGAATGACGTATTATATTCTATGCCTTGCTGCGTGCCGCACGCATTTTCTACCGCGGCACGAACTTTGATATGGTAAGTTCGGTCAGTATCCAATAGATTTTGAGGGGTTAGCAAAACAGTATCGGCAGCAACGTTTGTATCGGTGATTTGCAGGGTTGTTGCGACAATTCCGTTGCTGTTACATGCCGCATTTGTGCACAATTGGACGTTGTTGGTGTTCAGTGTTGCAGTATTCATCGTTTGATTAAATAAAACGGTAATGGTGGTTGTTATCGGTATTCCCGTTGCATCTTCTGCAGGTGTGGTACTGGTTACAAAATCTGGGTTGGGGGCACTGCAAGTGGTGACGGTGGTGGTTTCAGTGGCGGTATTGTTGGCGAGATTCGGGTCGGTGGTATTGGCGCTGACGGTGGCGGTGTTGACCAATGTGCCGCCGACGGTGGGCGTTACCACAACGGTCACAAATGCGGGGCCGGGCGTCAGCATCACGTTGTCGAGATAACCACTATCGTCAAAAATACCAAACCCATTATAGTATTCTCCTCGAATGTGAAATTCGGTGAGATTTGATAGCACGGCGAGCATCTCTGCTTGTGTGGGAGATTGCCCAGTGCCGGTATTTATCCAACCGGATGTTTCATTCAGTCCCAGTGAATATGGGGTCCATGTGGTTGGTGGGGTGCTGATGGTGTGAGTCAATGTCAACCCACCGCCGGTCAAAATGATGTCGTCGAAGGGATATGGATTTCCGCCGCCGCCAGTTTCCGTCCGTAAATCAAATTTTAATGCTCCTCCGTATGCAATCGTTTGATTGCCTAAAAATTTCCCCGGTGAAACAAAATAAAATACCCCCGATGCTCCGGAATCAACACCGTAAATATGTCCATCGGGATTGCCGCCGGTGGCGGAATAATTGGGAGTTGGAGACGATACTGCGCCGCTCGTCAGTGTCCAGCC
>JANTHQ010000305.1 GCA_024762375.1 Anaerolineaceae bacterium | reverse complement strand
TTCGCGGTGGAGGATGATTTTCCCCTTTTTGGTGATTTGCGCCCGCAGTTTTTCGGTGGTGGTTTCGACGACAATGCTGGAAAACGGTTCCGCAAACAACTCATCCAGCCGCGCCGAAATTTCATCGCCGCGATAGTTTTTGCTCACATCGTGCCGCCCGTCAAAATACGAAAATTGCAGGTGGTACTCGCCTTTCAGTTCAACGGGGCGGATGGCGACTTTTTCCCAGCGCGGGGAGAATCCTTTTCGCCTGCCTTTAAATGCGGCACGAATGAACGTTTTGGAGGAGAGAATGGCGGATTTGAGTTTGGCGAGACTTGTTTCGGACATAATTTTTTCTCACGCAAAAGCGCGAAGGCGCAAAGGGAAAATTGAACAGAACACAGATAACGCAGATTACTCAGATTTTCACAGATAAATTTTAAAAATCAGTGAAAATCAATTTTATCTGCGTCATCTGTGTTCCATAAACCAACTTACCAGCCGCGGGTGGCGAGCTGTTCTTCTTCCGGCAGTGAGCGGACGTTGATGCCGACCATCGGTTCGCCCAAATCTTTGCTGATTTCCGCCAGAATTTTGGGGTCGTTGTAATGTGTCACGGCCTGCACGATGGCGTTGGCGCGTTTGGCGGGATCGCCGCTTTTGAAAATGCCGGAGCCGACGAACACCCCATCTACGCCGAGTTGCATCATCAGCGCGGCATCGGCGGGGGTGGCGATACCACCGGCGGCAAAGTTGACCACCGGCATGCGGCCGAGTTCGCGGGTTTCTTTCACCAGTTCATACGGCGCGCCGATATTTTTGGCGAAGGTCATTAATTCTTCTTCCGGCATGTTTTGCAATTGCCGAATTTCGCCCAAAACGGTGCGGGCGTGGCGCACGGCTTCGACCACATCCCCTGTACCGGCTTCGCCTTTGGTGCGAATCATCGCCGCGCCTTCGCCGATGCGCCGCAAGGCTTCGCCCAAGTTGCGGCAGCCGCACACAAACGGCACGTTAAAATTGTGTTTGTTGATGTGGTGAGCTTCATCCGCAGGGGTGAGCACTTCACTTTCATCAATGTAATCCACACCGATGGCTTCCAGAATTTGCGCTTCCACAAAATGCCCGATGCGTGCTTTTGCCATCACCGGGATGGACACCGTGTCCATAATGCGCTGAATCATGCCGGGGTCGCTCATGCGCGCCACGCCGCCATCGGCGCGGATATCGGCGGGAACGCGTTCCAGTGCCATTACTGCCACTGCGCCCGCTTCCTCGGCAATTTTTGCCTGTTCCGGCGTGACCACATCCATAATCACGCCACCTTTCAACATTTGCGCCAACCCGACTTTTACACGCCAGGTTCCTTTTTGGCTGTTGCCATTTTCTGTACTCATTTTTTCACCTCGATTTTAATTTTGAGCAATCAGCGCCCGGCAATCAGCGATAGGCTGAATGCTAATGGCTGATTGCTGTTTACAGCCCATAAAAATCATCCATTCGTGCCGTGTGTGCCAGTTCTTCCCGATGCTCGGGGGTGTCCAGCACCGCTTGCACACTTTCCGGCGAGCGTTTTTCGGCACGCCAGTTTTCATCATAGGCGATGCGCAGCAGTATCCGCGCCGCCATTGCCGATGTTTCGCGCAGGTTCTTCAGCGAAACTTTGTCCAGCGTGTCGAATTTGGTGTGCCCGTACCCTCGCCCGCTCAGCGAGCGCGGAATCGATTCGATGCCGCCGGTGGGGACACCCGCCATAAAAAACGGATAATGGTCGGAGTGCGCCATCACCGATTGCCCGACATTGAACGGTTCTGCCATTTCGACGCTCATCGCCTCAAAAACCGGTTGCAGGTCATCCCACATATTTAAATTGATACCGCGATTTTCCACTGCACCCGCCCCATCCATATTCAGATAGAATCGGATTGCCGCCAGTTCGTCCGCATGGGCTTTGGCATACGCCTTTGAGCCCTGCAGCCCGATTTCTTCGATGCCCCAAAACGCGAATCGCACCGTGCGGGGCAGGGGAGCGGCATATTTTGCCAGCACCCGCGCCGCTTCCAACACCGAAACCGTGCCGCTGGCGGGGTCTTCTGCGCCCTGCGCGATGTCGTGCCCGTCGTAATGGCTGCCGACCATCACTATTTCATGGGGATGAACACTGCCCGGCAATTCACCAATCACGTTCCACGATGTGGCAGGAAACAGTTCATCGGTGGTGGTGATGCGGAGAGTCACATCGCCGTATTTTTTCACCGCCCGCCGCAGAAAATCGCCGTCTTCTTTTGAAACGGAAATGGCGGGAATTTTGCCCGCTTGCCCTTTATAGCCAACGCCGCCGGTGGCGGGTCCGTATGCCGGATAATGGTTGGCAAAAATGAAGGCGGTCGCTCCGGCGAGCATACTGCGTCCATATTTTTCGTTGCGGTGAATCCACCGTTTGGAATCTTTTGGGGCGACAACACTGCTGGTCAACACCACATTCCCCGAAATTTCCGCCGCGCGGGCATCGAAATCGGCAGGTGCGCCGTCGCCCATATCAACCAGCCGGGCTTCCACGGTGGCGGGTGGCGAATGCGGCAGGCTGATGCACGGGATGGTTTTCTGAATGGGGTGAATGATTTCCAGTGTTGCCGGGCCGCGCCGCCAGCCGAGATATTCGACCGGTTCCAAATGGATATTCTGCAAGCCGTAATCGCGCATCTTCTGCGCCAGAAAATCGGCTGCTTGTTTTTCGCCGGGTGTGCCGCCAAAACGCGAGCCGAATTCATCACACAAGATGGTGAGATTGTCCATCACTTCCGTGTCAGTAAAAATATCGCCGACCATTTGGCGGTCGATTGCCAGAAATGGATTTTTCGTTGGCATAATTGCCTCCTGTTTACCCTTGCTCCATGCTACTTGTTCCATTTTTTGAACATCATCAACGGATTGCTCATCGATGAAATCAGTTTATTGCTCCCCGCCGAAACCATCAGCACAACCCCCACCAGAATTATCAACCCGCCGGAAAGTTGCAGCGGACTGATGAGACTGCCGAACAGCGCCAAACTGTACACCGCCACAAAAAGGGGCTGGGTGGCACGGATGATGGATGCTTGACTCATATCCACCCATTTTAGCCCGTTGTAATACAGCACAAAACTGAGAAACGGTCCAAAAAACGAACCGCCGACCATCCACAGCAGGGTGGGGACGGTCGGCAGGGTCAGTTCGCCGGTTGCCAGCCCCAGCGACCCCATAATGACCGTCAGCCCGATGGTGCGTGCCACACCGAGCACATTCGGCGGCACGTTTTTCACATTCTTTTTGGCGATGAGACTGGTCAGCGAATTGAAAAAATTGCCCACCAGCGCCAGTACCAGCACCAGAAAAATGACACTGCCGCCATGATACGTCATCAATCCCGCGCCGACCACCGCCACTGCCGCACCGAGCCACTGCCAGCGAGTCAATCGCTCTTTCAGCAGCAACACGCCCCACAGCAGGCTGAAAATCGTTTCGCTGCGGCTGAAAAATGATACCACGGTCGGGTCGCCGATTTTGATGGCGGAAAAGAAAAAATAATTGGCGGCACTGCTGGCGAGTCCAATCAGTGCCAGCGGTTTCAAATGCGGGCGCAGCGTTGCCAACGGGGCGC
>JANTHQ010000304.1 GCA_024762375.1 Anaerolineaceae bacterium | reverse complement strand
CGGCGATTCGGCGGGATAACCGAGCGTCATCAGCCCGACCGGCTCCCAATCGGGCGGCAGGGCCAGCGTGCGGCGCACCAGTTTCGGCACGAACAGTGGCGCGCACACCCAATTCATTCCCAAACCGAGCCGGTGCGCCATCAGCCACATATTTTGCCCCGCCATCGAAACAGACTGCACAGCGAGCACCCATTCGTTCCGTGCGCGGCGGGCATCGGGGTACATATCCATTTCCGTCATGCTGAGCGCCATCACAATAACCACCGGCGCGCCGGTGATGCGGGCGAAACTGCGGCGCACATCTTTTTCGATGTCCGCCGGGTCGTCGCCGTCAGCGGTGCGGTCTGCCCGCAGACGCTCGCCCATTGCCTGCGCGAGCCGTGTTTTTTCGGCAGCGACGGTCAGCACGGCGCATCGCCACGGCTGGCGGTTGTGCGATGATGGCGCCCAGCGCGCCGCTTCGAGGATGGTTTCGATGGCGGCACGCGGCACGGGGTGGTCGGTGTATTTTCGGATGGCGCGGCGGGTTTTGATGGCGTTCAGCATTTAGTGTTCAGCGGTCAGTTTTCAGCTAAAAGCTGATGGCTGATGGCTGTGTGCTCCTTTCATCGAAAAAGGTCATTTTCTTTTGCCCGCAGCACATCTGCCGAACGGGCGGTGTCGTCCGGTTCATATTCGATGCCGCGAGCGATGACCGCCGGACACGATTCGGTGGCTTGCCCCATCACCAAACTCGCGCCCGCTGCCAGTTGGTCGGCGAAAGCCACTTCGGTGTGCTGCAAGCGGTTGCCGAACAAATCGGGATGCCCGCGCAAATCCTGCACCGGTTTCAGCCCGGCCAGCCCGATGACCACCCCCGTTGTGCCGATGCGCCACGGCCTGCCGTGACTGTCCACAATCAGCACGGGCGGTTTCTGCCCGGTGAGCCGTGCCAGCCCGGCGCGGATGCGGCGGGCGCTGGCATCCGAATCGGCGGGCAGGCGCAAAACGATTTCGTCCGTTTCCGGCGCGACATTCGAGTGGTCAAGCCCGGCATTCGCGCTGATAAATCCCGCCCGGTGCTGCACGATGAGTACGCCCGGTTTGGCGCGGATAACTTCGGCGGTATCCCACAGGATTACTTCCACCTGCCGCGGGTCTTTGCGGGTAATTTCCGCCAGTTCCACTGCCCGCGCCGATGGCGTGACCGTTTTCAAATCCACAAAACGGTTTTCCGCTTTGGAAACGATTTTCTGGGCGATGATAACAATATCGCCAGCGTGCAGCGATTGCCCGCCGGCTTTCAGCGCGGCGGCAATCAGCGCGGCGAGGTCATCGCCGGGATTTACCATCGGTATATTTTGTATGGGAATGAAAGATAACATAGTTTCGAGTTACGAATAGCGGGTTACGAACGTTTTTTATTGCGCAGCGTTTTGATGGACGCACTTGCCGCGCAAAGATATTCGATGCGCGATTCTGCAGCAGCGACTCGGTCATTTTTATGATGCGCAGAGCCAGTTTTTTTGTGCAATAGCGCAAATGCGGTCGATTGATTCGTCGTTCGCTATTCGCTATTCACTATTCGTCAAATTCCCGTAATTTTGATGCCCGCGGCTTTGGCTTTGTGCCGAATGTTGATGCCGATGAGCACCGCCGTCAGCCCTTCGATGACGGCCGCATTTTGGATGGGGCCCGCATCGATGCCGCGCATACCCGCTGCGGCGGCCATAGCGATAACATCTTTCTTCGCGTCTTTGTCGTTGCCGCACACCAGCACATCACAGTCAATCGGGTGCTCGACATCGCTCAAGTGTCCCGCGCCGATATTTTGAAACGCCGACACTACCCGCACGCCGTCTCCCAGCAGCGATTGTGCTTGCTCCCCGGCCGCGCCCTCCGGCGGAATATGGGCGATGCTCACCTTTGGCGGTTTGAGCGGCACGGTCACATCCACCAAAATTTTCCCCTGCAGCAAATCTTTCAACCCGTCGAGCGTGTCGCTGTGAAATTTGTACGGCACAGTCAGCACGGCGATATCGCACGCGCGCACCGCATCTTCATTTTGCATACCGGTCAGCAATTCCGCACCGAGTTTTTCGTTCCATTCAGCAGCAACCTGCTGTGCTTTTTCCAATTTTCGGGAACCGATAATCACTCGGTACTGCCCCGATTTCGCCCAGCGAGCCGCCAAGCCCGGTCCTTCGTGCCCTGTGCCGCCAATAACGGCGATGGTTTTTTTGTCGGTCATAATGTGCTCCTTTTGAGTTTTTTGTGGTCTGTGTTCAGCCATCAGCGTTTAGCCATCAGCGTTCAGTTACCGGCATTTGCTGACCGCTGATTGCTGACTGCTATTATACCCTTTTTCACCCCACCGACAACCCCAACAGTGACAGCAATTCGCTGCGGCCGGAAAAGTCGGGGATGATAGCATCTGCCCCCACGGCGATGAGCCGCCGCCGTTTTTGCGGGTCGATTCCGGCGCGTGTGCGCTCGTCGCTGGCAACGCCAACGGCAATCCCGCCGACGGCTTTCGTTTCCTCAATTTCCACCACGCCATCCCCAAATGCCACAAACTGGCTGCCGTGTAAATCGTGTTCCGCCATTATTTTTTCGATAACCATCCGTTTGGAAAAATTGCGAAAGTCATCCTGCGCGCCGTAAATACCTGTAAAAAAATCTGCCACCCCCAGCGCCGAAGCCTCATCGCGCACAAACGGCTCATCAGTGCCCGAAGCCAGATAGCACGCCACCCCGCGCTCGGTCAGCGCCCGCAGAAAATCCGTCGCGCCGCGCACCATCAGCGATTCGGGCGGCGTGTCTCCCGCTTTCAGCGCGGCAATTCGCCCGTGAATGTGTTCATTCAGCCGCCGCAGATATTCGTGCTTGTATGTCAGCGGGTCGGCGGGTGTGCCGCCCCGTTTTTCTACCTCCCCGCGCAGGGCAATCATCTGATAAATGGTCTGCTGACCGGTGGTGCGCTCAATCAAATCGGTCACAGCCGCCGTCAACTCGGCGACAGTTTCGCGGGTGGGGGTTTCGCGCAGCGTTTCGACCATCACCGCCGTCATCACCGACTGCCAGCCTTCGCGGATGAGCGAGATGGTTCCATCGAAATCAAACAACGCGTGGCGGATGTGATTCGGTTGGATGGGACGGCAAATTTCAATCCGATTCATTTTTTTCTCCTGAAAATAGCGGAAATGTGAAACTGTAATCACTGTTACGGATATTTTTCTCACAGATGGTACAATAGAGTACAGTCATTCGTTTGACAAAATGACGGCACTTTTCTATAGTTCAACTGAGGTGATTTTATGGCAACAACCAAAAAAGAACAACCGGCGATGGTTCGCTGGATAATATTGCTGGGTGTGGTCGTCATTTTGGGCGGCGTGTGGATCATCATCAACCGTGTACCCGGCGACACCACATCCGCTGCCGGTGGGCTGGCGCCCGCGCCCGTCAAAGGGCATCCGGCGCCGGAAATTGTGCTCACCAGCACCGACGGGCAGGAAATCCGGCTCAGCGATTTTCGGGGAAAGCCGGTACTGCTCAACTTTTGGGCAACATGGTGCCCCCCCTGCCGCGCCGAAACACCCGACCTGCAGGACACCCATCGCGAAATCGGCGATAAACTGGTTATCATTGGGGTGA
>JANTHQ010000303.1 GCA_024762375.1 Anaerolineaceae bacterium | reverse complement strand
TACCGCGCCGTCATGCGACCCGCTTTCGCCGATGATGTGAACCGGCTGGCAGGTGGTGGCATCACCCGGTACACCATCCATGCGGGGGTCGAACCGGTTTCCGGCGGGCAAATCGGCGCGAAAATTACCGGCACACTGAAAGCGGAATATACCAACACCGAACCGGTACTGCTGAACCAGATTTTCTTCCGCCTGCTGCCGAACACCCCCGCGTATGGCGGCTCAATGGCGGTTTCGGCAGTGACGGTGGATGGTTTCCCCGCCCGCACCGAATTGCTGGCAGACGATACCACCCTCGGCGTGACGCTGCTGCAAACGCTCAAGCCGGGTGAAACGGCGACCATCGCCCTGAAATTTTCTGCCACCGCACCGAACACCACCCGTTACGGTTACGGGCTGCTCGGTGCGGAAGATGGCGTGCTGGCGCTGGCAAATTTCTACCCGGTCATCACCGTGTTCGATGATTCCGGCTGGCACATTGAAGTGTTGCCGCCGTATGGTGATGCCACATACACCGATGTGGCGCTGTACGATGTGACGCTGACCGCCCCGCAGGATATGACCATTGTTACCAGCGGCGATGTGCTGACGCGTACCGTTACCGCCGATGGCACACAGACAATCCGTGCGGCTACCGGCCCCATGCGCGATTTTTTTGTAGCGATGAGCGCAAATTTCGAGCAGGTACAAACGCAGGTGGATGATGTCACCGTCACCAGTTTCTATCCGGCGGGATATGATTCCAGCGGGAAATGGATGCTCGATGTGGGGGCGAATGCGCTGGGGGTGTACCAACGGCTTTTCGGCGAATACCCGTACCGCAGTTTCGATATTGTCGCCGTGCCGATGCCCGTCGAATTGGGTGGGGTGGAATTTCCGGGCGTGATTGCGATGGCGCGCCGCTATTATGAGCAGCCATCGGATTTGGAGGAATTTGTGGTGGCGCACGAAG
Source organism: Anaerolineaceae bacterium (assembly GCA_024762375.1). GTDB lineage: Bacteria > Chloroflexota > Anaerolineae > 4572-78 > 4572-78 > JANTHQ01. The sequence goes on along the minus strand of JANTHQ010000303.1, from coordinate 2,686 downwards.
TGGCGCATCAGTGGTGGTACGGGCTGGTGGGCAACGACCAGGTGAATGCGCCGTGGCTCGATGAGGCATTGACGCAATATTCGGCGGTGCTCTATTTTGAGCAGATGTACGGCTCGCAGACGCACCAAAATTTGGTGGACACCTATTTTTGGTATCCGTACAACCAACTGCTGGCAACCGGCACCGACCGCCCCGCATCTGATGCGGTCAACCGTTATTCCGAATTGGCATATTCCGGTGTGGTGTACGGCAAAGCGCCATTGTTTTTTGAGGACGTGCGCGGGCAGTTGGGCGATTCGCAATTTTTGCAGGGCTTGCGGCTGTATGCCGACAGCCATCGCTACGGGATAGCAAAACCCGCCGACCTGCTCAATGCATTCGAGCAAGTCAGCGGGCAAGATTTAAATGCCATCTACCAAAAGTGGATTGGTGGGCAGTAGTTGGTTGTCAGTAGTTAGTGGTCAGTTATCAGTAATCAGTGGTCAGTAGTTATCGTAACGGCTGAACTGAAAACTATAAACTGAAAACTGAAAACTACTTCTTCCCATACTCTTTGATGAACTCTTCCACTTTATCGTGGGCTTCGCTGTCGGTGTATTGCACCGGCGGCGATTTCATAAAATACGATGACGGCGCCAGCAGCGGGCCGCTGAGATTGTTGTCCAGCGCCAGTTTCGCACAGCGCAGCGCGTCAATCATCACCCCGGCGGAATTGGGGCTGTCCCACACTTCCAGTTTCAATTCCATATTCAGCGGCACATCACCAAAGGTGCGTCCCTCAATGCGGATGTGCGCCCATTTGCGGTCGGTCAGCCACGGTACATAATCGCTGGGGCCAATATACACATTGTCCGGCTCCATCTCATAATCCAACTGCGAAACCACCGCATTGGTTTTTGAGATTTTTTTGCTTTCCAGCCGTTCGCGTTCCAGCATATTGTAAAAGTCCATATTGCCGCCAACGTTGAGCTGGCTGGTGCGTTCGATGCGCACGCCGCGGTCTTGGAATAGTCTCGTCAGCACGCGGTGGACGATGGTCGCGCCAACTTGGCTTTTCACATCGTCGCCGATGACCGGCAGCCCACGCTCGCGGAAGCGGTTTTGCCAGTATTCTTCGCGGGCGATGAACACCGGAATACCGTTGACGAACGCGCAACCGGCATCCAAAATCTGCTCGACATACCATTTGGTTGCCATTTCCGAGCCGACGGGCAAAAAGTTGATAACCACATCGGTTTTGGTTTCTTTTAAAATTTGAGTGATATTGGCGGTGGGGCCTTCTGCTTTTTTGATTTTCTGTTTCAGATATTTCCCCAACCCATCGTGAGTCATTCCCCGGTGGACGGGCACATTCAGATATGGAACATCTGCAAATTTATAAGTGTTGTTCTGCCCGGAAAAAATGGCTTCCGATAAATCTTTGCCCACTTTGTCCGCATCAACATCAAACGCCGCCGAAAATTCGATGTCGCCCACGTGATACCCGCCGAGCACGGTGTGCATCAACCCGGGAATGAATTCGTTGGGGTCGGCGTTTTTATAATAGTGAACACCTTGCACGAGTGATGATGCGCAATTGCCTGTGCCAATTATGGCAACTCTGATTTTTCCCATTTTGCCTCCAGAGATGTTGAGATTTTGTCAGCGGATAGAATAGCACCGCTGCAGCATTTGGGAAAATATATGCGCCGTTTGTGGCCGGCAGGTTACGACCCGCGCGTTTGCAGCGACGCGGGGCGTTGTTGGCGCATGATGCTGACAACCGCAATTGCCGCCGCCAGCAGCACCGTCTGCGCGATGACCACTTCCCATGTGGGATACAGCCCGATAAACGGAATGGCGCGCACAAATTCGACGGGCGAGGCCGGGAAGACACCCGCCAGTTGCAGCGCATGAATTCCCGTTCCCAAAAATTTGAACCCGAGATAATACACCAGCAACCCCGCCACCAAAAAGAAGGGGCGCATCGGCAGGCGAACACCGAGCCGCAAGATGAGCACAGCCACAACCACCAGCACCCCGCCGCCGATTGCCAATCCCAGTAGCAGGTCATTTAGCGCGATGGATGATGCCATACCCAGATAGAAAACGGTGGTTTCTGCGCCTTCGCGGAAGACGGCCAGAAATGCCAGCATCGCCAGCCCGAACATACTGCCGCGCGCCAGTGCCTGCGATGTTTGCCGGTCGAGATATTTCTGCCACGAAGCCACATTCGATTTGCTGTGCAGCCAGTATGAAACGTAAAAAAGCAACCCGGCAGCAACCAATCCGGTCACCCCTTCGATGATTTCGCGGTTTTGCCCGGCTGCAACGCGGCTGAAAACCGCTTGCAGCACAAATGCCGTGCCGATGCTCACCAGCACGCCCGCGCCTGCGCCCGCCCAAATCCAGCCACGTTTCTTCTGATTGCCGCTTTGCTGCAGAAACGCCAGCAGTGCCACCAGCACCAGCAGTGCTTCCAGCCCTTCGCGCAAAATGATGGCGGCGGCATCAAAAACAGAATAGCGAGTGGTGGCGGTGAGCGGCGCTACCGTTTGCCGGATGGTTTCCAGCCCGGCGATGGCGTTTTCGGTTTGCGGCGGTGACGCGTTCAGCGCAGCAGAAACATCGCCCAGCGCATTTTCCACCGTGCTGTACCCTTCGGCAGAACGGGTGGCGATATCGCCTTCAATGCCGAGCCATTCCA
>JANTHQ010000302.1 GCA_024762375.1 Anaerolineaceae bacterium | reverse complement strand
TTACTGCTGAAAAACGCGAAAATTGTCAACGTGTTTTCCGGCGAATTTATCGAAAGCGATATTGCCATCGCCCACTCGCGGATTGTCGGCATCGGCAAAGGGTATACCGCCGAGAAAGAGATTGATTTGGGCGGAAAATTTGTCGCACCGGGTTTTATTGACAGCCATGTTCACATCGAAAGCGCAATGGTTCCGCCACCGGAATTTGCCCGCGCCGTTGTGCCGCGCGGCACCACCACCGTCGTCACCGACCCGCATGAAATCGCCAATGTGCTGGGGCTGGAAGGCATCCGCTATATGCTCGATATGGCGAAACACAATCCACTGAGCGTGTATGTGAACGCGCCCAGTTGTGTGCCGTCCACCCACATGGAAACCACCGGCGCAGCACTGCACTGGTACGATTTGGAAAATCTGCTGAACGAAGAATATGTGCTCGGGCTGGCAGAAGTGATGAACTTCCCCGGGGTGGTGTATGGCGATGAAGAGGTGCTCGATAAAATTCGCGCTTTCAAAAAACGGGTGAAAGACGGGCACGCCCCCGGTTTAACCGGCAAAGCGCTGAACGCCTACGCCGCCGCCGGCATCCACAGCGACCACGAATGCACCACCGTGGATGAAGCGTTGGAAAAACTGCGGCTCGGCATGTACATTTTCATCCGTGAAGCGACCAACGCCCACAATCTGCTACCACTGCTGCCGATGATTACCCCCGAAAACAGTCGCCGCATTTGCCTGTGTACCGATGACCGCCACCCTGCCGACATTCTCGACCAGGGGCACATCGATTACATGGTGCGCACCGCCATCGAAAAAGGTGTGCCGCCGATTACAGCCATCCGCATGGCAACCCTCAACCCCGCCGAATATTTCGGGCTGCACGACCGGGGCGCCATCGCACCGGGCCGCCGCGCCGATTTGATTATTTTCTCCAACCTGAACGACATTCATGCCGAAAAAGTTTATCGTGGGGGGAAATTGGTGGCAGAAAACGGCACCGTCATCCCATGGGAACGTCCCCCGCGCGGCACCGTCCTGCGCAGTACCATCAATATCGATTGGCGCAAAATTGACCTTTCCATCCCCGCCGAAGGGGAAAACGTGCGCGTCATTGGCGCAATACCCAACCAACTCATCACCAAAAATATTGTGGAACCCGCCAAAATTGAAAACGGGTTCGCTGTGGCAGACACCGACCGCGACATGCTGAAAATGGTCGTCATCGAGCGGCATATGGCCACCGGAAACGTGGGCAAAGGGTTTGTGCGCGGGCTGGGATTAAAAGAAGGCGCTATCGCGTCAACTGTGGCGCACGACCATCACAATTTGGTGGTCGCCGGGGCAGATGACGAAAGCATGCTCACCGCCGCACACGCCGTCGCCGAAACGCGGGGCGGGCTGGCGGTGGCGCTGGGCGATACAGTGCTGGCGCAGGTGCCACTGCCCATTGCCGGGTTGATGAGCGACCAGCCCATCGAAGTTGTGCGGCAGCAAATGGACAATCTGCTCGCCGCGGTGCACAAACTGGGTTCACCACTGCATGACCCGTTTATGACGCTCGGTTTTCTCGCCTTGCCGGTTATTCCCAGCCTAAAATTGACTGACATGGGACTGGTAGATGTGGACAAGTTTGAACTTGTGCCACTTTTTACCACCGATTGACAAAATCAAACTTTTGGGCTAAAAAAGAGTATCCCCAAAAAGGAGGTGTGTTTCTCAAAACTGGATCGATTGGCTTTTGGTTTTCAAAAAATTTCAATTGCAACACTTTTATGGAGGAGACAAAATGAAACGTATCGTTTCGCTGTTATTGGTAGTTGTCGCTTTGGCGCTGGTTGTCACCGCATGTGGCGGCACACAGGCCACTCAAGCGCCGGCAGCAGAAAAACCCGCTGCTGAACAACCCACGCAAGCTCCCGCAACGGAAAAACCCGCCGAACCGGCCGGGCAAACCGAAACGGCCGGGAAATATCAAATTCCCGCCATTGAAGAAGGCAAATACAACGTGGCCTTCGTTTATGTTGGCCCACACGATGACGGTGGCTGGTCGCAAGCGCACGACGTGGGGCGACAATATGTGGAACAAAACGTCGATAACGTCCACACCGCATATGTCGAACTGGTCGCCGAAGGCGCAGACGCCGAGCAAGTGATTCGCTCGCTGGCACGAAAAGGCTTCGATGTCATCTTCACCACCTCCTTTGGCTATATGGACGCTTCTGAAACCGTTGCCAACGAGTTCCCCGATGTAGACATCATCCACCTGACCGGCTTCAAAGCCAATGGCGAAAACTTCGGCAACCTGATGGGCGCCATGGAAGATATGAAATATCTGGCCGGGATGCTCGCCGGGGCGCGTGCAAAAATGGATGGCAGCGACAAAATCGGTTATATTGCCACCTTCCCCATCCCCGAAGAATTGCGGCTGGGTAATGCATTCGCGCTCGGCATCCAAAAAACTTGCCCCGAATGTAAAGTTGATGTGCGCTGGATTTTCACATGGCACGACCCCATCGTGGAAAAAGAAGCCGCCTCATCGCTGTTTGATGCCGGGGCCGATGTTGTGATGACCGGCGCCGACACCCCCGCCCCCGCCGAAGTCGCCCCCGAAGGCAAATGGGGTATCACCTACGACTACAAAGGCAACTGCACCGTGCCTGCATGCCTCACCTCCATGTACTGGAACTGGGGCCCCATTTACGCCAAAATCGTCGAAGATTCTCGCGCCGGCACATGGAAAGGCGGCTGGGAGTACTTTGATGCTGACAGCGGTGGTTTAGGGCTGTACGGCTTTATGGAAGGCGAAAAAATGCAGCCCGGCGTCGCCGAACTGCCGAAAGAAGACCTCGATTTGGTCAAAGGCACCCTCGACAAAATGCTGAAAGGCGAATTTACCCGCTTTGACGTATTCAAGGGCCCCATCAAAGACAACCAAGGCAACATCGTGGTTCCCGAAGGGCAAAGCCTGAAACAAGAAGACCTCGACGGCTTCAAACAATTCGGCAGCCCGTGCGAAATCTGCATGTACTGGTGGAATGAAAATATCACCGCCGAATTGCCGGAACTGAAATAACATAAAATTAGGGGGCGGGGCCAATGACCGGCTTCGCCCCCGTTTGTCACCCGTCAGCGGGTATTCTGCCGGTGACATAATACCCGCTGAAGTGTGACAAATTTTTTGGCAAAGGATAAATCCATGTCCAACGCAGTAGAGATGCACGACATCGTTGTCCGTTTTCCGGGTGTGCTGGCAAACGACCACGTGAATTTCACCCTAAAAAAGGGGGAAGTTCATGCACTGCTCGGTGAAAATGGCGCCGGAAAAAGCACGCTCATGAATGTGCTTTCGGGGCTATACCAACCCACCGAAGGTACTATCAAAGTTCATGGCAAACCGGTCAATTTCAATTCGCCCAAAGATGCCATCGCCGCCGGTATCGGTATGGTTCACCAGCATTTTATGCTCGTGCCCACCCAAACCGTCACCGAAAACATTTTACTGGGGCTGGATGAACCGAAATTCGTTTTGAACCTGCCCGAGTACGACCGGAAAATCCTCGAATTGGAAGAACAATTCGGGCTGCATGTATCGCCCACCGCCAAAATTTGGCAACTCTCCGTGGGCGAACAACAGCGCGTCGAATTGCTGA
>JANTHQ010000301.1 GCA_024762375.1 Anaerolineaceae bacterium | reverse complement strand
AATCGCCGATACCCTTTCGCAACTGGGCGGAAAATTCACCGACGCGCACAAACCCGAAGCCGGGATGTTCGGGGCGAATTTCAATAAAAAAATCGGCGGCCGCCCGTTCAACAACCGGGTGACGGTCGAAATCCGCGTCAAATCCCGGAGCGACAATCAATGTACCGTGATGATGATGGCCTATCCCGTTGACCCGCTGGGCAACAAACTCGGCTTTGGTGTGCAGGGGCAACCCGCCAAAATGGTGGTTGAAACGCTGGCAGACGCGTGGCAATCTGCCGGTTGAAAACAAAAGGGCACGCTGCGGCGTGCCCTGTGCATTTCGTTACCCCTGACCACCCCCCTCGCCTCACTATCAGTCCCGAATCCGCAAACGCCTATCGCCCTGACGCGCTGAGCGGGCTGACCAAAAGCGTGTTTGACCGCACTCACCCCACGATGGCCCTTCGTTTGCCGTACGACTTCACATCGGCCTGTTGACCAGCCTATTTTTATGCGATAAACTTTTCGCAAATACGACGACGTTTGTCCACAGCAACCTACTCCGGCAAACCACCGCTCGTTTTGCCTCAAATTCTTTCCACACAACAAATTCAATTTTCCTGCCTTTCACAATCATTATTTTATTTTCATTTTTTCATTTTTCGAAAGGAGAAATTATGGCACAGATTCATTCGTCCCCAAAAACACTCACTCGGCGCGAGTTGTTGAGAGGTAGTGCGGCTGTCGCCTCAACTGCGGCACTGCTGTCAACCCTGCCGAACACCGCGCTTGCTGAGGGAGGCGGCCCGGCACACGCGATGCGCACGCCGGAAAACGCGCGTATCGTCGATACCACCGCCGCACCACCCCTGCCATCGGCAGCGGTGATTGCCCTCAATCGCATGGGGTTCGGCCCGCGACCCGGCGATATTGATGCGTTTAACGCGCTGGGCAGCACCGACGATGCCCGGCTGGCGGCATACGTTGCCCAGCAACTCAACCCGGCAGCCATTGATGATAGCGCCTTCGAGAGCCGTGTCGCCGCTGCGGGGTTTGAAACGCTTAACAAATCGCTGGCGCAATTGTGGGCAGACCACGTCGCCGCTGACCCCGATTACAGTTACCGGATGTTGCCCATCGAAGAAATTGAGGTAATGGCGTTTAACCGCGCCTTGCACAGCAAACGTCAATTGCTGGAAGTGCTGGCAGATTTTTGGCACAATCATTTCAATGTGTATGGCTGGGATTACGAAATCGGGCCGGTGTTTGTGCATTACGACCGCGATGTCATTCGTGCCAATGCGCTGGGAAATTTCCGGCAAATGCTCGAAGCGGTGGCAAAAAGCCCAGCGATGCTGGTTTACCTGAACAATCGCAGCAATTCCGGCGGCAACCCCAACGAAAATTTCGCCCGCGAATTGTTTGAGTTGCACACCATGGGCGCTGAAAATTACATGGGCGTGATGAGCCAATCGGCAGTTCCCCGCAACGGAAACGGGCAGCCGGTGGCCTATGTGGATGAAGACGTGTACGGCGCGACAACTTGTTTCACGGGCTGGACATTCGACCGTGACACCGGCGAGTTTTATTACGACCCCACCATGCATTTCAATTATCAAAAAGTGGTTTTTGGCGAAGTCATCCCCCCCGACCAACTTCCCGAAAAAGATGGCAAAGACGTGCTCGATATGCTGGCGGCACATCCCGGAACCGGAAAACACATCGCTCGGCAACTTTGCCGCCGGTTCATCAGCGATTCGCCGCCGGAAGATTTGGTCAATCAGGTGGGCGCAATCTTCACCGCCCAAAAAGATGCGCCGGACCAGTTGAAACAGGTTATGGAAGCCATCCTTTTGTCCGCTGCGTTCAAATCCACATGGGGCGAAAAAATTAAACGCCCCTTTGAATTTGCCGCCGGTGCACTGCGCGCACTGAACACAGACCATTTCTTTTTGGTCGATACCACGCCAACCAACAATTTTTTCTGGCTATATCAGGCGATGGGGCAAGAGTTGTTTTACATGCACGTGCCTACCGGCTATCCCGATGACAAAGAAGATTGGACGGGTTCCGGCTCGATGTTATTCCGCTGGCGATTGGCAAACTGGCTGGTTGATGATTCATTGAATTTGGGAACTGCATACGACTATTGGTCAGACTTGATTGCCCAAACGCCGTCAAATATCCGCACGCCAAATGCGCTGGTCGATTTTTGGAGCAATCGCGTGCTGGGCAGGGCTTTAACCGGCAGTAACCGGCAAACGGCGGTGGATTTTATGGCTCAGGGCCGCAACCCGGATTTCGATTTGCCGCTGGATACGGATGGCGACACTCAGGAACGATTGCGGTCAATGGTTGGATTGATTCTAAACTCGCCTGATTTTCAGTGGCGATAGCAGAGGAGCACACAATGAAAATCGAAAAAATTTCACGCCGAAAATTTATGGTGGGTTGTTCATCGGCCATTGCCGCCATGATGGGTTCAAAATTAACGATGACCGCATTTGCCGCCCCCGATGACGCTTCCGGGCAGGATATTCTGCTGGTGGTATTTTTGCGCGGCGGCGCAGACGGATTAAATCTGGTGCCGCCCGTCGCCGGTGACGACCGGGGATTTTACGAGCAGGAACGGCAGGATATGGCGGTTCCGGTGAGCGGCAGTAACGCCGCCCTTCCGTTGGAGCAGGTTGGCAGTGGAGTGCTGCCATCAAATGTGCAACTGGGATTGCACCCCGCCGCCGCGCCATTGCACGATTTATATCAAGCCGGGAAACTGGCGGTAATCCACGCCGCGGGTCTCGACCTCGACAACCGCAGCCATTTCGATATGATGGATTTTATGGAACGCGGCACACCCGGCGATAAAACGACCGTTACCGGCTGGCTGACACGCCACTTGCAAACTTCGCCGAATTTGCCCGGGCAAATCATTGTCCCCGCGTTGGGCATCGGCAATGCGCCGCCCGCTTCACTGCTCGGCAGCCGAGAAGCTATCACGCTGGAAAGCTTTGGCGTGTTCGACCTGAATACCGGCCCGTGGCGCTGGCGCGACGCAAATCGTTCGGCCATGCGCGAATTTTATCAGGCCGATAACAGTTGGCTGCATGCCGCCGGCACTCAAACGCTGGACGCGGTGGACATCATCGAAGGTCAGGATACCGATAACTATCAACCGGCTAACGGCGCGCAATACCCCGATGGTTCATTTGGGCGGCAGCTCAAAACCATTGCCCAAACCATAAAAATGCAGGTCGGTTTGCGCGTTGCCACCATAGATTTGGGTGGATGGGATACCCACGAATATCAGGGCTCGGATGGCGGGGGATATTTCAGTTCGAATTTGGTTCAACCGCTGGCAGAAGGGCTCGCTGCATTTTATGCCGATTTGGACGGTTCGGGCGACCAGAATTTCACCAACCGGCTCACTGTGGTGGTGATGAGCGAATTCGGGCGGAAATTGGTGATGAACGACAGCCACGGCAGTGACCATGGTCACGGAAACGCGATGTTGGTACTGGGCGGCGAAGTGAACGGCGGTGTGTATGGCGATTGGCCGGGATTAGCGCCGGGGCAATTGTATCAGGGGCGTGATTTGGCCATCACCACCGATTACCGGCGCGTGTTGAGCGAAATTCTCATTCGGCGCATGGAAAATCCCATTTTGGGCGCGA
>JANTHQ010000300.1 GCA_024762375.1 Anaerolineaceae bacterium | reverse complement strand
CCGAAACACTCGGCTATACCGTGGTCGACCCCGCATCGGTGCTGGCAACCCATCTGACGGAAGTCATCAAAGGGCACGCCCCCGAAATTCTGACGCGGCAGGATGTGCGCGACCTGCTCGACAATTTGAAAGAAGCATATCCCGCGCTGATTGACGACCTGATCCCAAACCAACTGTCGTTGTCGGACGTGCAGGAAGTGTTGAAAAACCTGCTCCGCGAGCGCGTCTCCATCCGAGATTTGGTCAGCATTTTGGAAACCATCGGTTCGCTGGCGCATTCGGTGAAAGACCCGGCAGTGCTCAGCGAAGCCGCCCGCCGCGCGCTGGCGCGTTCCATCTCCAACCAGCATCGCGCCGCCGATGGCAATCTGCACGTGGTCACAATCAGCCCACGGGTGGAGCGCATTCTCACCGAATCAATGGGCGATATGAGTCAAGGGCTGTATCTCAATCTCGACCCGATGGTGGCACAGCGATTACTGGAAGCCACCGCCGCCGAAGTCGAATCGCTGGCGCAGAAAGGCTATCCGCCGCTGGTACTCTGCTCCGCCACCGTGCGATTCGCTTTCCGCCGATTTATCGAACGCTCACTGCCAAATGTGGCGGTGCTATCGTATAGCGAAATTGCATCCGGCATTAACGTCAACGCTGAAGGAATGATTGAATTACCGGTTGTGGGATCGTAACCGCAATCTGTTTGGACAACGCACCATGCATGTAAAAAAGTTTTATGCCAACAGTATGCCCGAAGCAATGGCTGCCATCCGCGCGGAACTCGGCGCCGATGCCATCATTCTGCAATCGCAGAAAAAACGACATCCCGGTTTGCTCGGCTTCTTTCGGCGACCGCGACTGGAGGTGACAGCGGCAGTGGACAGAGATTTGCGCGATTTTCCGCAACCGACTCGCGCCGCCAGCAGCGAAGTTCGCCAAATGCGGCGCGAACTGGCGGATTTAAAACTGGCGCTGGCACAAGTGGCAAAAAATGGCGATACCCAAAGCGCCGCACAGAGCCTGCGTCGGGAAACGGGGCAATATACCCTGCCGCCGCGTGTCGCCAGTTTGGATGGCTGGTACAAACGTCTTTTGGAACAAGGTGTGGTCACCGAATTGGCACAGCAAATCATCCAAAGCGTTGCCGATGAGTTGAGCCGCTGGGCGCTCGATAATGAAACGGTGCTCAACGAGCATCTGCACTGGCATTTGGGGCGACGGTTGAAAATTCCACAATCGATTGCTCTGACGCCCGGTGCACCACAAGTGCTCTTTTTGGTGGGCCCCACCGGCGTGGGCAAAACAACCACCATCGCCAAACTTGCGGCCAATTTTAAACGCCGGCAAAAAGCGCGAGTATTGATGGTGACTGCCGATACTTTCCGCGTGGCGGCAATTCCGCAGTTCAAAGCGTTTGGTGAAATTTTGGATATTCCCACCGCGGTGGCATATACCCCCGCCGAACTCGCGGAAATTGTGTCAAAAAATGCAAAATACGACGTCATTTTGGTCGATACACCGGGACGAAATCAGCGTTCACCGGATGAAGTGGGCGAAGTGGCAGATTTTTTGACGGCTGTTCCGCACAAAACCGTTTTTCTGGCCATTGCCGCCAGTACGCAATTTCAAGATATGCAGCAAATTGCCGAAGCTTTCGGTTCGATGAAAATTGATAGTTTGATTTTCACCAAAACGGATGAAACGGTTTCATTTGGCCCGGCATACAGTTTGGCGTGTGTCACCCAAACCCCGTTGAGTTATCTGACCACCGGGCAGCGGGTTCCCGATGATATTGAAGTGGCGTCGGCAGAACAGGTGATTGACCTGCTGGTCGGCGCAGTGCCGGATGAAATTCGCAGCACCCGCCGGTTGCTCGCCGGGCAGAATGGCAATGGCAGAAATTATGTCTCACCGCACGAGGATGCGAGATGAACGTGAAATCATATCAGTTTAAAAATATGGATACTGTTCCCCCCGAAACACTGGTGACGGCAGAAGATGATTTTGCGCCGCCACAGTTTCGCAGCCGGGTGATTGCCGTTTCCAGCGGGAAGGGCGGCGTTGGCAAAACGAATATCGCCGTAAATTTGGGGCTGACGCTGGCAAAACGCGGTATTCGGGTGGCGCTGCTCGATGCTGATTTGGGCACGGCCAATGTGGATGTGCTGATGGGCATTCGCCCCGATTATCATTTGCAGCATCTCATCACCGGGCAACGTTCACTGGCGGAAATTATTGTCGAAACGCCATCCGGCTTGAAGATTATTCCCGGTGCATCGGGCTTGCCCGATTTGGCAGACCTGCCGGATGCCCAGCGCGATGTGCTGTTGCGGGCGATGATGGCTCTGGATGGAACGGTTGACCTGCTGCTGATTGATACCGGCGCGGGTGTGGGACGAAATGTGGTGCAGTTCATTCTTTCGGCGGGGGAAGTGCTGTTGGTTACCACCCCCGAACCAACCGCCGTGACCGATGCGTATGCACTGGTGAAAGTGTTGGCGGGGTATCATCTGCCCATTTCGATAAAATTGGTGGTGAACAATGCCCAGCCGCCAAGCGAAGGCGATTTGGTGGCACGGCGGCTCGCCATGGTGGCCGAGCAATTTTTGGGACGTGCCATCGAACCGCTGGGTGTGCTGCCGCACGATAAATCGGTGCCGCAAGCGGTTCGCCGCCAAATTCCGGTGGTAGAGGCCAGTCCGTTTTCGCCGATGAGCACCGGTTTAAACCGGTTGGCAGAACGGCTATGGAATGATGTGGAAGTTCAGCAGGTGACAGGTATTTCGCAATTTTTCCGCAAAATTATGGCACTGCGGTCGGTTATTTCCGGCTGACGCGATTTTCAGAGAGAAGAGGGATGACCAATGACAAACGAAAAATCTGCACTGATACTGAATATCGGCATTAACACGGCAGTCGCGGTTTTTCTCAGTGTGCTGGCGGTGGGACTCATCAACGGCGCAGACCCGGTGACCGCTACCGTGCGCAGTGTGGTGGCATTTGTGGCATTTTTGGTGCTGGGCTGGGGAGCATCGGTGCTGTTGGCGGCTCCGGAGCCGGAAACGGTGGAAGTCGAAACTGACGACGGTGAAAACGCTGCGGAAACAGTGGCCGAGCAAAATGCGCCGTCTGCTGCAGGCTCTGCGATGCCGGCCGGTGCGATGAGCGCGCCGCAGGAATAGCGACGGATATACCGAGTGAGCGATGTCTCGAAAAATAGCGGGCAAACCCCAATTGGTGTGCAATGGATGATGTGAACAAACTTTGGCAAGCATATATCGAGCAGAAAGACCCGAAGATTCGCGAAACATTGATTTTGCGCTATGCCCCGTTGATAAAATATGTGGTGGGGCGGTTGGGGTTAAAAGTGCCCGCCAGTTTAGAGCAGAACGATTTGCTCAGTTACGGAATGATTGGGCTGATTGAGGCTATCGACCGCTTTGACCCGTCGTATGATGTGAAATTCGAGACGTATGCCATCTCGCGCATCAAAGGGCAAATCATCGATTCCATCCGCGCGATGGACATTTTGCCGCGCTCGGTGTATCGCCATGCAAAAGAAATTGAAACGGCGTATGGCGAGTTGAGCCAATCGTTGGGGCGATTGCCTTCAGATAGCGAAGTCGCCGCCCATCTCGGCATTTCAGTAAAAGAATATCACCGCTGGCTGGG
>JANTHQ010000299.1 GCA_024762375.1 Anaerolineaceae bacterium | reverse complement strand
CCGCTGGCAACAGCGAATTGCCGCTCGCCCTGCGCGGTGAGCGCGACAAAATCATTTTCGAACCCGTGCTCCAGCGAAACATCCAGCCCTTCTTCGGCATAAAAACCTTTCGCCTGCGCAACATAATACGGCGCAAATTGGATATTCGGCACAAACCCGACACCCAAATCGATGTGGGTCAATTCGGCGGGGGTTGCCGGTTCGGCAGCCGGCGCGGGGTTCGGCGCGCACGCCGCCAGCAAAAGTGCAAAAATGGTAAAAGCGAAAGTGATTTTTTTCATTGTATTTTTCCTTCTTTTATAGATTTAGCTATCGGCATTCAGCGTTCAGCAGTTGGGGGCTGACCGCTGACTGCTGATAACTATTTACCGATAACTGATAACCTTCTCCGCCAGCGATACCGCGCCATACAGTACCAGCGCGATGACAACCAGCGAGAAAATCGCCACAAATACGAGCGGGGTATTGAACAACCCGCGTGCCTGATTGATGAGAAAGCCCAAACCCTGCTCTGCGCCGACAAATTCGCCGACCACCGCGCCGATGACCGACAGGGTGACGCTGACTTTCAACCCGCCGAACAGCACCGGCAGCGCAGCAGGTATTTCCAGTTTGGTGAACATCTGCCAGCGGTTGGCGTTCAGTGAGCGCATCAATTCGCGCAAATCGGCGTCCACCCCGCGAATGCCGACGATGGTGTTGACCAGCATGGGGAAAAAAACAATCAGGGTGACGATGAGCATTTTGCTGAGATATCCCGCACCGAACCAAATGATGAGCAGCGGCGCTACCGCCACCACCGGCACCGATTGCGACGCGACGATATACGGCGCGAGCAATTGTTCCAGCCAGCGGTTTTTCGCCAGCAGATAACCGAGCACAGTGGCGGTAGAAACGCCCACCGCCAAACCGGCAAAAATTTCGCTGAGGGTGGACTGGGTATGCCGCCACAGCGAACCGCTTGCCCACGCCCGCCCGAATGATTGCGCCACATCCATCGGGGCGGGTAAAATGAACGCCGGATAGCCACCCAGCCATACCACACCCTGCCACAACGCAATAAACACGGCCACCGCCAGCGGAATGAGCAGAATGTGCGCTTGTGCCCGCCAGCGATTTTCGCCGGGCGCGGTGGCGCGCTGCCACTGCCAGCGTGTTTTTTGTGCCAATTGGGTCATTTCCTGCATGTCAATCACCTTTGCATCTATACAAGATGCGTTTTTCCCTGCCGATTTCTACCCTTCAATACGACCTGCGGGCTACTCAGGATGAAATCGGCAAGATTTCACCATATCCTTGAATAGTTATCACCCCGTTAACCTGAATTCGGAGTTTTTCTCAAAGATAGAAAATGCGATTATTTCGCAAAGATTTTTGGTATGTCATTCCCGCGAAGGCGGGAATCCACAGTTTTTCGGCGTGGATTCCGGACAATTCGCTGCGCGAATTTCCGGAATGACAGAAACTCTGAACCGAGGCTTTTAAAAACCAACGCCCCAAAAATCAGGTGATTTTCGGGGCAAATAAAACACAGGCTCAATCACACGCGAGAATAAAAAACCGAAAGCGTATCGCTTTCGGGGCATTACCGCATGTGTCTGCCATAAACCATACAGACATGCCGCCGATGGCACGCGCCATCGCCGGTATCTATCATCCTTCTCCTATCCGGACTATACCGTCGGCTTCGGATTTACACCGAATCCTGCCTGCCAAATGGCGGGCTCGCGGGCTGAGGGGAAAACCCCATCACCGCCGGTCGGGAATTGTTCTGCCGTGCAAAACTCACCCTGCCCCGAAGGTATTCTTTTCACCGGAGATTATATGAGCATCGCTGGCGGCTGTCAACAATTCATTATCGAAATGCGATTTTCGATGCCGGGTTGACCCGTGACCGCCGTTATGGTAACATGAGTGTATCGTTTGGCTCAGTGAATGGACAATCCGAATGGAAAAAATCTCAGATGCATTTTTAAAATCATTGCGAGCGCAACCGGATGCAACGGTTCCGGTCATCATTCGCACGGCGCGCGCGCCCACCGAAATTACGCCGGAGTTGACGGCGATGGGTTTTTCGGTGACGCGCGCTTTTTCGCTGATTTCTGCCGTTGCGGCCACCGCGCCCGCACAATCGGTTATCGATTTGCTGGAAAAACCATGGGTGAAAAGTATCGAGCCGGATAAACCGGTTCACACCACCCGTTAGCCGGGCATTTGCCCGATTTGGAGGTATTTTTGTGAATTTAGCGAAAATTGACCCACATCTGCATCAATATGTCGGCACGCACGCCGCCGCTGCCGCCGCCGAAACCCCCGAAACGGTTGGGGTGATTGTGCGCCACAAAGACGACATGGTTTTCAGCCAAGCCGTAAGCGATACACATTCGTTCAAATTGTTAAAAGCAACCGCAATGCAGGTTCACCCCGATGCCATCGAAACGTTGAGCGACCATGAATCTGTGGAATTCATCTGGGCAGATTTGCCCGTTCACACCTGTTTGGATGTGTCTGTGCCGAAAATCGGTGTGCCGCAGGTGTGGGATGCGGGATTCACCGGTGCGGGCATCAAACTTGCCATTGTGGATACCGGCATCGACCCAACCCACCCCGATTTTTCGGGACGGATTGTCGCTCGCAAAAATTTCGTGGGTGGTTCGGAAGACGACGAGAACGGGCACGGCACACACGTGGCGAGTATCGCCGCCGGAACGGGCAGCCGGTCGGGGGGAAAATATCGCGGGGTGGCGCCGGACGCGCAATTGTATATCGCCAAAGTACTCGATGCCAGCGGCAGCGGCTCGATGAGCGGGGTGATGTCGGGGGTAGAATGGGCTGTGCTGGAACAACATGCGCAGGTGGTCAATCTGTCGCTGGGCAGTGAAGGCCCCTGCGATGGCACGGACGCCCTTTCGACCCTGTGCGATACCGCCGTGCGCGACCATGGGGTGGTGATGTGCATCGCGGCGGGGAATGAAGGCCCCGGCGCATCCACCATCGGTTCGCCGGGATGCGCCCGGCTGGTTTTCACCATTGGCGCATCATCCGATGCCGATGCGATTGCATCGTTTTCATCGCGTGGCCCAACCAGCGACGGGCGGGTAAAACCCGATATCGTTTTCCCCGGTGTGGGGATTGTCGCCGCGCAAGCCGCCGGCACAGAGCTGGGTCAGGTGGTCGAACCGGGCTACATTTCGCTGAGCGGCACGAGCATGGCGACGCCGCACGCTTCGGGTTCGGCGTGTTTGCTGCTGCAGGCAAACGGATCACTCACCCCCGCGCAGATAAAATCCGCTCTGCGAAACACCGCCGTTGACCTGAACCAACCTGCCAACAGCCAGGGCACCGGTCGGGCTGACGTTTTTGCCGCGCTGCAACAAGCCACCGGTGAAACACCACCACCGGAGCCAACGCCGTCCCCCACGCCGCCGCCGACTCCGCCGACACCGACACCATCACCAACGCCAACCCCGCCGGATAATGGCAACTCCGGCTGTTTGCCGCAATCTTTGGTTAAATTTTTTGGGAAAAAGGATTAGGTTCTGTTGACGCTTGCCGATTTCTCACCCTGAGTAGCCCGCAGGGCGTATCGAAGGGTGGAAATCGGCGGGATAAACGCCCTTCGATACGCGATTTGCTCCGCAAACCGCTACTCAGGATGCGTTTATCTCG
>JANTHQ010000298.1 GCA_024762375.1 Anaerolineaceae bacterium | reverse complement strand
TGAAAAGTTTGTGTATCCACCAAAATGCGGTATCGGTGAGTTTGTTGCGCGGCAATTTTATCATTTTGCGAATGAACGGTTCCAGCCATGGATATTCCACGCCGATGGCGAACCAGCGTTGCAGGTGTTCCATCTCTTTTTTCTCTTCCGGGTCACGCACCAAAATGGAACTGTCCCACGCGATGGCGCCGATGTCTTCAAAACTGCCGACCATATGCCCGTTTTGTTTGGTAAATTCGCCGAGCTCGGTGGCGGGGTAGGGCTGGAAGAGGAAAGCGTGCGCGTATTTTACTTTTGCTTCGGCGTTGAGGCGCATCGTTTCGAAATCATCTTCGATGGTGGCGGTGGGCAACGCCAAAATGTTGGTGGCGGTCAGGTTGATGCCTGCTTCATCGAGCATCCGGCCCGCTTCGATGATGGTATCACGGCTCATTTTTCGTTTCAGCAAATCGTTGCGCAGACGGTCGTTCCCCGCTTCGATGCCCATGCTGACGGTATTCGCGCCGGCTTTTTTCAACAGCGCCACTTTTTCGGGTGTCAGCAAATTCGAGCGGACATTGGCGAAAAATGGCAATCCAACCTCTTTCGGAAAGCGTTCGGCAAATTCTTCCAGCCAATCCACAAAAATGATGAAGAGGTCATCCAAAAATACCACTTGTTCCAACGGGTAATTTTCGCGGACGCGGTTCACTTCGCGGATAACCCAATCGACGGGGAACTGATAGCCGCGTTTTTCACGGGTGTAAATCTGGTACCAGGCGTGGTTAAAGCAGTATGTACAGTTGTATGGGCAGCCTCGGCTTGCCATGAAATGTTTGATGGGGCTGACACGGGTTGGTTTGTGTTTGCTGTAAACCAAATCCCGGTCGGGGAGGGGGAGTGTACCCAGTTGGCGAATCAGCGGGCGTGACGGGTTTTTTACAATTTCACCATCCACTTTGAACCACCAGTTGGGGATGTCGGGATGAAAACCGCCGTTACTCAATGCATTGGCAAAATCGAGCATCGCACCTTCGCCTTCGCCGATGCACACCCCGTCCACGCCGTCTTCATGAATCATTTCGGGGAAAAAAGTGGGGTGCGGGCCGCCAAAAACCGACTTCACCGGTTTTTTGATGGTGTCTCGCAGTGCACGGTTTAATTCAAAATAATAGTGCTGTGAACCGGTCATCGTGCTGTAACCCAGCACATCCGGTTGAAATTTACGGGCAACTTCAAGCGGGTCTTCTTGGGCGGCAATGGTCAATTGCACATCGTGTCCGGCTTCTTTCAACACTGCCGACATGGACATGATGCCTTGCGGCTCATAATCAATCTGTTTCTCTACCCATAAAACTTTAGTCATATGTGTGTCCTTTTTGGATGATTTTTCTATCCCGGTATGGCTGGACGAAAATATATTCAGGGCTGAATTATACGGAAAGGACGGGAAACTGTCAATTATTATGAAAAAGACTGTAAAAATTAACCACAATTGAGAAAAATGCTCAATAATTTGACGGTATTGCCCAATCAGTGTATAACGTGCGATGGAGGTACTGCGATGAATCTGCTGAATGCTTTTTTGGAACCACTATCATACCCGTTTATGGTGCGCGGATTGCTGGCGGCCGTGATGGTCGGTATTGTGTGCGCCACAGTGGGCACGTATGTGGTGTTGCGCGGCATGGCGTTTTTCGGCGATGCGCTGGCGCACGCTATTTTGCCCGGTGTGGCGGTGGGCTATCTCATCAGCGGGGGGGCACAGGGAACGATTTTCTGGGTCAGTATGGCAACGGCAATCGCGGTTGCGCTCGGCATCGGCAGTATCACTAAAGAAACAGATATGAAGGAAGATACCGCTATCGGTATCATTTTTGCGGCGATGTTTGCGCTCGGTATCGCGCTGATTTCATCCATTCGCAGTTATGCCGTCGATTTGGTGCATTTTTTGTTCGGAAATGTGCTGGGGGTTTCCACCGGCGATTTGTGGCTGACCGGTATTTTCAGCCTGCTGGTAATTTTTACCATCCTACTTTTTTATAAAGAATTTTTGGTGCTTTCGTTTGACCCGATGCTGGCGGCGACATTGCGCTTGCCCGCGACTTGGCTCAATTATTTGCTGCTGATACTGATTGCGGTAGCCATTGTGGTTTCGCTGCAGACGGTGGGGGTGGCGCTGATGGTGGCCATGTTGATTACCCCGCCTGCCACCGCGGCGATGCTCACCCGCCGGTTGCCCACGATGATGGCGCTGGCTGCGACCATCGGCGCGTTTTCCAGCGTGATTGGGCTATATTTATCGTTTTATTTCAGTATTGCTTCCGGTGCGGCGATTGTGCTGGTGTGTACCACCGTTTTCGTGCTGGTATTGCTCTTCGCCCCGCAAAAGGGTTGGGTTGCCCGCCGAATGCACACGGCGTAAAAACGTGATGCGTGAGTTCGCGATTCGCATCGCTATTTGAGTTTGGCAATCAAAAACAGTCCACAGATGGACACAGATTTTCACAGATAAAATCATAAAAATCTGTGTTCATCTGTGTCATCTGTGGACTGATAAACTTTATCCCGAATAGAAATATTCGGAATACGCATCGTATGCTACTGCAAATTCTCGAAAATCCCCGCAGCGCCCATACCGCCACCGATACACATGGTGACCATACCGTATTTTGATTCGCGGCGTTTCATTTCATTGATGATTTGAGTGGTCAATTTCGCGCCGGTTGCGCCGAGGGGGTGTCCCAGCGCGATAGCGCCGCCGTTGACGTTGGTGATGTCGGTGTTCAGTCCCAGTTCGCGGATAACCGCCACCGATTGCGCGGCAAAAGCCTCATTCAACTCAATCAAATCAATATCATCGAGTGTCAAGCCCGCTTTTTTCAGTGCTTTCGGCACGGCAACCACCGGGCCAATCCCCATAATTTCGGGGGGAACTGCGCCCACGGCGAAACTGACCAGCCGTGCCAGTGGTTTCAGCCCCAATTCGTCCGCTTTTTCGCGCGACATGATGACCACTGCCGCCGCGCCGTCGCTCAACGGCGATGAGTTCCCCGCGGTAACCGACCCGCCCATTTTGAAAACGGGTTTCAGTTTTGCCAGCCCTTCCATATTTGTGCCGCGTCGCAACAGTTCATCGGTATCGAACGTGACGTGTTTTGTGCCCTTCGGCGTGACAAATTCCACATCCAGCGGCGTGATTTCATCTTTGAATAGCCCGGCATCAATGGCGGCGGCGGCTCGCGCGTGCGAGCGCACGGCGAATTCATCCTGCTCGGTGCGGCTGACGTTATATTTATCTGCCACATTTTCGGCGGTCAGCCCCATGTTGATGTAAATTTCGGGGTGATGTTCCACCATCCACGGGTTGGAACGGAATTGCACGCCGGTCATCGGCACGGCGCTCATACTTTCCACCCCGCCGGCGATAACCACATCGCTCATGCCGACCATAATTTCATGCACGCCGTTGGCGATGGTTTGCAAGCCGGATGAGCAAAAACGGTTGACGGTCATCGCGGGGACGGAAACGGGCAAACCGGCGCGCAGGGCGACGATGCGTGCGATGTTCAGCCCCTGCTGCCCTTCGGGCATGGCGCAACCGATGATGACATCTTCAATTTCTTCCGGTTTCAACTGTGGAACTCGCTCCAACAGGTTTTTGATGACCATCGCGCCCATATCTTCCGG
>JANTHQ010000297.1 GCA_024762375.1 Anaerolineaceae bacterium | reverse complement strand
CATGTGGGTAGATCCCATCGGCACGGTTCAGCGCATGCTGCACGAAACTTTCGGCAAAGTGGATGAGGGGCATTTGGTCTTTTTTATGGGACAACCGACCAAAAATCCCGGTTTTTGGTTTTACCCGTATGTCGTCCCGTTCCGGCTGACCCCGCTGACGACCATCGGCGCACTGCTCAGTGCGGTGACGGGTGTCGCACTGTGGCGGAAAAACCGTCCGCTGGCATCGCTGACGCTGATTTTGTGGCTGTATGTGCTGGCGTTTTTCTGGTTCGGCGATTTGAGCCCGAAAAAACAAGACCGCTATCTGCTGCCCGTGTTTCCCCTGCTCGATATTTTGGCGGTGTTCGGTTGGGCAGGGATGTTGTTGGGGTTTAAGGTTCAAAGTTCAAAGTTCAAAGTTGTGCATTGGGGAATGGCGATTTTGGTGGCGGCGCAACTGTTCATCGCGCTGCGGTGGTATCCGTATTTTCTGGCATATTTCAACCCGCTGATGGGCGGATTGCCCCGCGCCGTGGAAACCACGCTGGTTGGCTGGGGCGAAGGGATGGAACAGGCGGCGGCATATCTGAACCAAAAACCGAATGCCGAAAATCTGTTTGTGGCTTCCACCCCGTCGCAGACATTTTTGCCGTATTTCAAGGGGCGCGGCGAAAATTTTTACACCAACGATGTCGCTCTGCGTGCCGATTATGTCATCATCTACCGTGCCCAGCAGCAGCGGCTCGCCCCATCGCCGGAAATTGTGCGGGCGTACATGGCTCGCCAGCCGGAAAAAATCATCACCATTCACGGCGTGCCGTATGTGTGGATTTTTGCCAACCAACCGCTCATTTTCCGAGATGTGCCCGACTGGGGCACGCTGACCAACATCGGTTTTGGCGAAATTATGCGGCTGGCGGGCTATCGCATCACCCCGCCGGAAAATGGCGCGGTGACGGTTGACCTTTTCTGGCACGCGCTCCCGCCCATCGAAAATGATACCGGCGCATGTTTCGATACGGTGGTGGAAGACAATCCGGCAACCATTTGCCCGCGCAACAATTATGCCATATCGGTGCGGCTGGTTGCGCCCGATGGCACGGTGGTCGCCCAGCACGACAGCCAACCCGCCGACGGATTGCTGCCGACATCGCAGTGGCGGGTGAACGATTATGTGCAGGATACCCACTCGCTCACCCTGCCCGCCGAGATGCCGCCGGGAGAATATTCGCTGGCTGTGGTGGTCTATAATGCCGAAACCCAAACCGTGCTGGCGGGACCCGTCACCGTCGCCCCGGTGGACATCCGACCGGTTGAAAACTGACGGTAACTGTTTCGGGTCGGTATTCGCCTTGGACTAAAGTTCAGGCTCAAAACTCAAGCCGACCTTCAGTCGGCTTCGGTTTTGAGCCCGACAATTTATTGTCGGGTAAACTCATATAATGACTGTCAAACCATTCGATTCGCTCAAAAAAATAACACCGATACTGACCGTGCTGGCTATCGCGGCGATTTTCCGACTGTGGCTGCTCGATTCGCTGCCGCCCGCGCTCAATTTCGATGAAGCGGGCAACGGTATCGCTGCGCTGGATATTGCCCATGGCGATTTCAAAATTTGGTGGGATATCGGCGGCGGCAAAGAGCCGCTGATGGCATATCTCACCCAGCCGCTGTTTTGGCTGTTCGGAATCACCCCGCTGGCGCTGCGACTGTATGCCGCGCTGATGGGTATCGGTGCGGTGGGCGCAACCTATTTTCTGGCGCGGCAATTGTTTTCTGCCGAACCGGATGACGGTTTCGGGTGGAAATTGGTGCCCTTATGGGCGGCATTCGGGCTGGCGACTGCTTTTTGGCACGTTTCGCTCAGCCGAATCGCTTTTCGGGCAAACGCGCTGCCGGTGGTCGAAGCGTTGGCATTCGGGTTTCTGTGGCGCGGATTGCGCTCACGCCGCACCGCCGATTTTCTGTGGGCGGGCGGTTTTATCGGGTTGGTGATGTACACCTATCTGGCGGGGCGATTGCTGCCGGTAACGCTGATTCTCTTTTTCGGGGCGGAAACGATTGTGGCATGGCGGCGCGGGCAATCTCCGCTGCTGGTGCAATTTTGGCGGCAACTGCTGGCGATGGTCGGTGTGGCTGTGGCGGTAGATTTGCCGCTGGCGATATTTTTCGCCCGGCATCCGGCACTGCTGAACGCCCGTGCCGGCGCGGTATCCATTTTCAGCCCGGCGATGAATGGCGGCGATTTTTGGGGCACACTGTGGCACACCACCGCCACCACTCTCGGCACATTTTTCGCCGCCACCGGCGACCCCAATTCACTGGTGAACATTCCCGGCAAGCCGGAACTTTCGAAGGTGCTGGCGGTGTTTTTTGCTGTGGGCGTGCTGAAAAGTATCGGGATTTTCACTCTGAGTAACCGGCGGGTTGTATCGAAGGGTGAAAATTGGCACGGCACGCTGTTCGCTTTGCTGGCATGGGGCGTGATGCTGCTGCCCGCCATTCTTGCGCCGGAAGGCGCGCCGCATCATTTACGGCTCATCGGCACTGCGCCGATGACATATATTTTGGTGGCGCTGGGGCTGTTAGCTGTCGGCGATTGGCTGGCACGGCGCATCCGGTTCAACCCCATGGCGGTGACCGTTGCGCTGGCGGTGCTGGTTTTCGGCGTGACCGGGGTTCAAACTGCCCGCGATTATTTTTCGCACTGGGCAAATCAGGTTGACCATTATATGGATTTTGATGTGTATGCCGCCGAATTGGCGGCAACCATCGCTGCTGATGATGACCCGCTGGCTCGATATATCATCCCCATGGATTTGCGGGCGGCACACGAAGCGCGGCACTATTCGCTCGATTTCTATTTTGCGGGCGAGCCGCCATACCGCTATCTGCCGGTGGATGAACACACACTGGCACAATCGCTCACCGAATCGGCACGGGGGAAATCCATTTTAAAAGTGGTTCGCTGGACGCAGGACAAACATCGGGAAGCGGACGCGAAGGGGCTGGTGACATTTTTGCTGGCAACGGCGAATGCCATGCCGGTTGCCGCCGACCCGGCACGAGTCTATACCATCGAAACGTACCGTCTGCCCGATGAAAACACGGCGTTTGCGTTTCCGGACATTCGCAATCCGGTGGATGCGACACTCGATGGCAAAATTCAAGTGCGCCGCAGTTGGGTGGCAAACGGCTTGACGGCATCGGGGCAGGTGGCGGTGGCGGTCACGTTCGCGCCGATTGCGCCCATTGCGGACAATCTGAAAGCCAGCGTGCGGCTGGTTGCGGCGGATGGCTCGGTAGTGGCGCAAACCGACCGGGTGCTGCTGCACAACTGGCATCAGCCCACATCGCTGTGGCCCCCCGAAGAGGTGAACGAATACTACCTGCTCGCCCCGCCCGCCGATGCGCCGGCAGGTGAATATTCGGCGCGGCTGGTGGTCTATCACCCCGATACCCTCGCCCCGCTGACCGACAACGGGCAAGTGGAAGTTTCGCTGGGGGTGGTGAGCAGGTGAGTGAGCCGGTGGGATTTGCTACCCTGCCACCCCACACCCCCATTCACAAAATCGCCCATTCGCAAATTCGCAAATTTCCCAAAAAGTAAAAACCGGCGCTGTCACGACGGCGGAGGGTTTTCGACAGAAAGCCGGGGGGTCTCGGGGGCACACCCCCGCCATCTCCCCCAAAAGTAAAA
>JANTHQ010000296.1 GCA_024762375.1 Anaerolineaceae bacterium | reverse complement strand
GCTACCAGAATTGAAGAGGAATATCACCGGTTGGAAGTGGGCAGTTGTGCCAAAGTTGAATATAACGTCGATGGCACAGACAATATCGCGGTAAAAATTCAGGATGAAGATGCTTCTCATTGCGGCAGTAGCGGCGACGACGGCGAGCACGTCTCGCTGTATGCCCGTTTGGATGCCGCACCGCCCGCCGATATTTACAATGGCGAGTGGGCTATCGGCGGAAATACGTATATGTCCGATAGCAGTACAGCATTCGATTTTTCGGAAGGCGCACCGGCAGCCGGTGTTTGTGTCGAAATTGAATATGACCCCGCCACACCGACGATGTTGCGCTCGCTGGAAACTGAATCCGACTATAAATGTGATACGGGCAGCGGCGGCGACACCGAATCGCACATGCAGGTTTATGGCGTGCTCGATGCATTTCCCGCCGAGTTGGTGGGCACATGGACGGTCAGCGGTACAGATTACATCGCCGACACGGCTACCCGTTTTGAGCAGGAACACGGTGGGTTTTTTGTGGGTGTGTGTGTAAAAGTTAAATTTGATGATATCGGCGGCGATAAAAAAGCCGTGGAAATCAGCGCAGAAGATGCCTATCACTGCAATGGTGGTAGTGGCGACCCCGCCGAAGAGAAAATCTATGCACTGATTGATACGGTTCCTGCAAATTATGCAACAGATCCGGCCGAATGGATGATTGGCGGCGCAACATTTTCCAGCGACCCGGCCACGACTGAATTCGAACAGGAACATGGTGCTTTTGCAGCCGGTGTGTGTGCTGAAGTAGAATTTTATATGGATAATGGCACCAAAGTTGCCACCAAAATCGGTACAGAAGACCTTTATAAATGCAATACCAACACCTATACCAACGAGGTGTATGGCAAAATCATCACCCGCCCCGACGGCATGTTTGGCTCGTGGGTCATTTCGAGCACACAAGTGATGTCGCAAACATACAACGCCGGGGCATATACCGAATTTGACCCGAACGATAGCAGCGCATATCCCACGGGACAGTGTGTGAAAGTGGAATTCTTCGTTGAAAACGGTGTCAATAAAGCGGCGAAAATCGAAGCCGAAAGTTTAGAACACTGCGGTGGCCCCAATGGTGATGACACACCTTCACTGCCCGGACACAGCAAAGTGTATGCCTTGCTCGACACTTTCCCCACCGGATTGACACCGGGAGCGTGGGTTATTGGCGGCGAAACGTACACCGCAACATCCGAAACTGAATATCGCACCGAACACGGCGCGTTCTCTGCGGGTGTTTGTGTGAAAGCAAAATACACGGTTGACACAGCCGGCGACAAAATTCTGCGGAAAGTGGAAACGGAAAATCCGGAAAAATGCCGCCAACACGGCACAACAGAAGATGAATTTAAAGGTTATGGTGTGATTGAAGCGATGCCCAGCGTATTCAGTTCGCCCGGTACGTGGACGGTTAGCGGTATCGATTACGAAACCACCCCGGCCACAAAATACGAGCAAGAGCACGGTTTCTTCTCGCTGGGGGCATTTGTCGAAGTGAAATATGCTATCATCAGCGGCATCAAAACGGCATTCAAAATCGAAACGCACGTCGCGCCGGATGCCGGAACGGAGAGCGTGACCGGTTCATTGGACGGACAACCCGACCTTGACGGTGACGGTTGGGATGATTGGCAGGTTGATGGAGAAGATTATTATTCCGACCCTGCCATCGAAGTAGATGACTCGTTGTCCGGTGGCACATCTCGTATCAGTGCGACGGGCGGCACAATCGTTCGGCTCAACACCTATTTGGGTATTGATGGCAAAACGTATGTCACCTCCGCCACAGCAGTGCATCAAGTGTATTTGCCGCTGTTAATGCGATAATCGGCGGGCAGAATTTACAGCCGGAGACACGAATATTCGTGTCTCCGGTTTTTTTATCGGGGGTGGCGGGGCAGGCGGATGACAAAAGTTGTGCCCTGTCCCGGCTGGCTGGTAACATTGATTTGACCGCCATGAGAGCGGATGATGCGCTGCACAATTGACAAACCCAACCCTGTGCCGCCGGGGTCGGCAGTGCGGGTACGGGCTTTATCCACCCGATAGAAGCGGTCAAAAATGTGCGGTAAATCTTGCGCGGGGATACCAAAGCCGGTATCGCTGACAGTGAAAATAATTTCGGTGGGGGATGCGGTGGCTGAAAGCGAAATTTGACTGCCGGGTGGGCTATATTTGAGAGCATTGCTCAATAAATTATCAAATACGCGATGAAGTTGTTCTCGGTTAGCGTTTATTGGCGGCAAATTGTTACATGTCAACGACAGGGAAATTTGCTTTTGCGCTGCCTGCGGCGAAAATGCACTGACAACGGTTTTCAAAAGCGAACATGGTTTGATGGGAACCAATGTGTCCGGTTCTGTTTGAATATCGAGCCGGGAAAGCGTGAGTAGATTTTTTACCAGCTTTTCCATCCGCTCCGATTCACTTTCAATATCGTGCAGAAATTTATCGGAAACAGTCGGGTCGCTGTATGCGCCGTCCAGCAGTGTTTCGGCGCGAAGCTTGATGTTGGTCAGCGGTGTGCGCAGTTCATGCGATGCGTTTGCCACAAACAACCGCTGTTTCACAATCATCTCGTTCAATTGCGATGCCATATCGTTGAATGCCCGGGCAAGATCTGCCAGCTCGTCCGTACCTTTGTCGGGAATGTGCTGGCTAAAATCGCCCTTCGCCATACCGTGAGCAGCATGCTGCAATTGAAAAATAGGCCGCAGAATATACCGCGCTAGCCACCAACTGGCAATCACAATCACAAAAATAATCGCCAGCGCCGACCCTCCCAACGCCAGCCACTCGCGCTGAATTTGTGCATGCATCGGTGCGGTGGAGATGGACAATTGCACCACACCCTGCGGCGAACTTTCCTGCTGAACGATAGCCGCGGCATACAGCCGTTCTTCACCGGAAAGTGGGTCTCGGCGAATTTGGTGCTGTTCTAACCCCTGCAATGCTTGCTGTACTTCAATTTGCCGGCGCTGGTTTTCCAACTGCCTAAAATCGAGAGCGCTATCGTAAATGGGGTCTCCCGGGACAGTCAGCACGGTTAACCGGGCTTCGGCTGTGTGTGCCAGCCGGTCGAGCGTTTGTTTGAAATCGGTGTATGCCAGTTCGTTTTCGCTGAACTTTTCCAATGGTGAACCGATGGCCGTGGCGATGGTAAACGCTTTGACTTCCAGTTCATGTTCGGTGGCATCGATGATGCGTGCTTTTTCCAGAAGCGCGAATCGAATGGACAATCCACCAACGCCCAAAATGGCCAAAATCAGATAGGTTACGATGAGCCGCTCGCGCAATCCGAATTTCACGAAGGTAAGTCCTGCGGGGTGCTGAAACGATAACCCACGCCACGCACCGTTTGGATATATTGTGGTTTGCCGGGATTATCTTCCACTTTTTCCCGCACCCAGCGAATGTGAACATCGAGCGTGCGGGTATCGCCCAGCCAATCTACACCCC
Source organism: Anaerolineaceae bacterium (assembly GCA_024762375.1). Taxonomy (GTDB): domain Bacteria; phylum Chloroflexota; class Anaerolineae; order 4572-78; family 4572-78; genus JANTHQ01. The sequence continues at coordinate 187 of JANTHQ010000296.1, read as the reverse complement.
AAACCAAATCGAGCAATTCTGCCCGGCTGACCACTTGTCCGGCGCGGCTCATCAGGGTAAACAGCAGGTCGTACTCTTTTTGGGTCATCGTCAATAATTTTCCATTTTTGTGAACCTGATGGGCCGTATCGTCGAGGGAAATATCGCCGATGGTGAGCGTGCGGTTTGCTGCCGGTTGACGTTCCAA
>JANTHQ010000295.1 GCA_024762375.1 Anaerolineaceae bacterium | reverse complement strand
CGGCTTCCACAGCATGTTTCGATGCGGCATAAATGCCCAGAAACGGTGATGTGACCAATCCCGCCACCGAACCGATATTTACCACCCGTCCGGGCGGTGACCCCGCTTGCAGCAGCGGCAAAAATGCCTGTGTCACGGCTATCAGCCCGATAACATTCACGTCAAATTGTTTCCGCACGGCAGAGAGCGACACGTGCGAAATCGGTGCGCCGACGGCAATACCGGCGTTGTTCACCAGCCCCGCCACACGGTCATCGGCCTGCAAAAAGGATTGCACCGTTTCGGCAGCGGCTTTCACCATGTCGCGGTCGGTCACATCCATCAGCAGCGGATGGATGTTCGGATTGGCGGCATATTGCTCGGCGTCGCTTTCCTTTCGCACCGAAGCGAAGACTGTGTAGCCGCGTTCCGCCAGCAGATTTGCCGTCGCCTGCCCAATTCCGGTTGATGCGCCCGTTACCACCACAATTTTGCGTGCCATAATTTTCTCCTTTATTTGTCCCGTCCTGATTTGTATCCCCTATTTTGTACTCTTTTGCAATTCCGACCAAATCAACAATCCGTAAACGATAACCAATATCGCCGCAAAGGTGAACCATTGCAGCGCGTACCCCAAATGTGGCCCTTCGTCCAGATGCTCCGGCGCAATGGGGCGCGGATAAACGTTTGGGTCGAGATTTTCGGGGGGGAGTTGTTGGATGTATGCGGGCAATAGCGGGTACGGTAGTTGCCGCTGAATGAGTGGAATATCCACCCGTAACCATGCTTGAATGCGGGTTTGTCCGGGCAGAGGTAAATCTTTGCCGGCCAGCGGCTTGTCGGCGGGACGGCTGTTGGATGGCAGCACCACGCCGCGTACTTCTATTTCCCCGGACACAGCATATTCGTCGAGGTGGTTGACATCTGCGAAGCCTTGCGGCATCCAGCCGCGGTCAACCAGCACGGCATACGGGCTCCCTTTGATGCGCAGCGGGGTGAGCAGATGCACACCGTCGTTTTCGCCAAAAGATTGGTTCCGCAAAAAAATACTTTCGCCATTATCGAAGGTGCCGCGCACGATGATGGATTCAAAGGTATGGTCATCCAGCGCGGTCATTTCATCGGTTGATAGCGGTGTTGGATTTTGGTAGAAGGATTGGAGCATTACGGCATTGGCGGCACGCCGTTCGGCCAAGCGGTCAAGCTGCCAAAATCCCAGCCGGAGAAATGCGATAAATATGAGCAAAGCAAAGGCGTGTTTCGCCAGCCAGCCCGGTGATAGCAATCGGTGCATTATGCCTTCTTTCTGTTTTTTCGTAACAGCATCATAGCCACAAAGCCCCATTTTTGCAAGTGTTTCCCGCACGCATTAGCCGTATTTAATCTTAGATTAATATTTTTAATATGATTTTTATTTCTGTTTTATGGGGATTTAATCTCGCGAAATGATAATTTTCATAGCCATTAAGTGCTATCTTTCGTGATTTCTTCTCATTGAAAAAATTTATGCAGAGCAAGGTGTCTCAATGTCCCAAATTTTTCATCCAAGAACGAATGTTTATGCCAAATTAAGCATCGTTGGCGGTGTACTGCTGGCAGTATTGCTCGGCGCAGCGGGATGGTTTTTCATCCTGTCGCCATACAGTACACTGGTCGGTGTTGCCAGAGAGCAACCGGTTCCGTTTAGCCACCGCCACCATGTGAAAGAGGTTGGCTTGGAGTGTTTATATTGCCACACATCGGTTGATGAAGCGGCGTTTGCCGGTATCCCGCCGGTGAAAACCTGCATGACCTGCCACTCGCAAATTTTTACCGATGCCCCCGTGTTGGAACCGGTGCGCAACAGTTATAAAACCGGCGAGCCGTTGAAATGGACTCGGGTGAACAATCTGGCCGATTATGTTTATTTTGACCACAGTATTCATATCAACAAAGGCGTCGGGTGCTCCACGTGCCACGGTCAGGTTGACGAAATGGCACTCACCGCCAAAGGCGAAAATTTGTATATGATGTGGTGTTTAGACTGCCATCGCGCGCCGGAACAGTATGTGCGCCCGCTGGACGAAGTCTACAACATGGACTGGCAACCGCCCGCCGACCAACTGGCGCAGGGGAAAGAACTGGTTGCAGAATATGGTATTCACGTTGAACAACTCACCGATTGCTCGATTTGCCATCGGTAATTCTTTGAAGCAATAGATTGGACGACTCTATGGTAATGGAAAAACAACCACTGGACTTAACCGCAATTCGTGCCAGACTGGCAAACAAACAAGGTCGCCAATATTGGCGCAGTTTAGAAGAACTGGCGGATGACGATAGTTTCCGCGAATTTGTGCGTCAAGAATTTCCCGCCGATGCCGAAACGTGGACAGATAAATTTAGTCGTCGCGGCTTTTTGCGGGTGATGGGCGCATCGCTGGCGCTGGCCGGTTTGACGGCTTGTACTCCACCGGGACAGCGCGATGAAAAAATCATCCCGTACACAGAACAGCCCGAATCCATCGTTCCCGGTGGAAAACCGCTGTATTTTGCGACGGCGTTTCCGTTTGACGGGTATGCGCAGGGTGTGCTGGTCGAGAGCCACGAAGGTCGCCCCACCAAAATTGAAGGCAACCCCGAACATCCCGATGGTAACGGCACCACCAACATTTTCGCACAAGCATCCATTTTGTCATTTTACGACCCCGGACGGGCGCAGGTTATTTCAAGAGCCGGAAAAATCAGCACGTGGGATGCGTTTTTGGGTGAGTTGAAAAATGCGCTGGCCCAAGCCGGAAGCGATGGCGCGGGTATTCGGGTGTTGACGCAAACCATTACCTCGCCCAGTTTGCTGGCACAGATTGAATCGGTACTGAAAAAATATCCTGCTGCCCAATGGCATCAATACCAGCCCGTTAATCGAGACAACGTTTTTGCTGGTGCGGAATTGGCCTTTGGCGAAGCGGCCGCGCCACTTTATCACTTCAACAAAGCGAATGTTGTTTTGTCGCTTGACGCCGACTTTTTCGAGCCGGGTGCGGGTAACTTGCGCTATGCCCGCGATTTTATGGCCGGACGGCAGGGCGTGGCATTTGGCGAAACGGCGATGAACCGGTTGTACGTGGTCGAAAGCACGCCAACACTGGCTGGCGGCAGCGCCGACCATCGCCTGTCGATAAAGGCGGGGCAGGTCGAGGCGTATGCGCGCGCGGTGGCGGCGGCAGTCGGCGTGGATGTTCCGCAGGGTGACACCAGCGGTATTCCCGAAGCGTGGATTGCGGCGGTGGCAAAAGATTTGCAGGCAAATGCAGGCAAAAGCATTGTTGTTGCCGGAAACCACCAACCGCCGATTGTGCATGCGCTGGCGTATGCCATCAACGATGCGCTGGGAAATACCGGCGCCACCGTGGAATTTCTCGAACCGGCTGAAAAACAGGCCGGACACCAGCTTGAATCGCTGCAATCGCTGGTTGCCGATATGGCTTCCGGTGCAGTCAGCGTGTTGATGGTGCTCGATGGTAACCCTGTGTACGATACGCCCGCCGATGTGGATTTTGCGGGGGCGTTATCGAACGTGCCGTTTGTGGTGTATCACGGGTTGTACGCCAACGAAACGGCTCATCAATCGCTGTGGCATGTCCCGTCGCGGCATTATCTGGAAAGTTGGGGAGACGCCCGCGCTTTCGATGGCACCGTGACGATGATGCAGCCGCTGATTGCCCCGCTGTTTGACGGTA
>JANTHQ010000294.1 GCA_024762375.1 Anaerolineaceae bacterium | reverse complement strand
GCCCACCGCGACATTCACCCCGCGTCCGCCAACGGCAACGCCGCGGCGCACACAACCCACCCCCACCCGCTCCGTCGATGTGCTCAGCGGTACGTTCACGCTGGTGGACCCCATTACCACCGACCCGCCCACTTACGGCAACACAGAATTCCGCTGGCGCTGGTCGGGGGGATTGCCCACCGGGTACGGATTCGAAATTCGGGTGTGGGCTGACGGCGAGCCGCCGCTCGGTGCCCACGATGCCGTGCGCGATAATCAAACCGGCGCGGTGAAATTCGCCGGTGGTGACGAATACCGGCTCGTCATCAACATTAAAGATGCGGCCGGTGTGCGCCAACGCAGTGGCGAATACAATTGGGCGGTTGCCCTCATCCAATATCAGCCGGCATACAAAGATTTGGGCATCGTTTCCCCGCCCGCTCGTTTGCGTTTCGAAGTGCCGTCATCCGGTGGCGGCGGTGGCAGCGGCGGCGGAAATAATAGTGGTGGCGGTGGCGTCGGTATCGAATAAGTGCTACAATACTTCCACTGACCATTGGAGGTATTGCCGTGAAACTTCTCTCCTCTTTGTTGGCTGATTTACCAGTCGCCACCGTAAACGATGTCCGCGTGGGTGCATTTTGGACGGCGGTACTGCTCACCGTCAATGGCGAAAAACGGTGCGGGCTTGCTTCTACCCTGCGCAGCGATGAACACCATCGCGGCGGCGGCCCTGCCGTACCGCAGGCGGGACATCTGCTGGAACTTTCGGCGGATACATTGGCTCAGATGGCAACCAGCGACCGTCCACCGGCGACATCCATCGGTATTGCCACGCTGAATGCGCTGTTGCAGCAGCCGTCGGCCGACTGGGTTGACCTGAATGCGGAAGATGTGATTGACCGCTATGGCGCGGGAAAAAATGTTGCACTGGTGGGGCATTTCCCATTCATTCCCCGTTTGCGCGAGCGTGTGGGCCAGTTATGGGTGCTGGAACAGCGCCCGAGTGATGGCGACCTGCCAGCCACTGCCGCCGAAACTGTCATTCCCCAAGCCGACGTGGTGGCCATCACCGGTACGACGCTCATCAACCATACCGCCGAATCGCTTTTGGCGCTGTGCCGGCCGTCTGCGCGCGTGCTGATGCTCGGCCCGAGCACCCCTCTTTCCCCAAAACTTTTTCAATTTGGCATTGATCTGATTTCCGGTTCGGTCGTGGAAAACATTCCCACTGTGCTGAACGCGGTCAGTCAGGGTGCGAACTTCCGCCAAATTCATCGAGCGGGGGTACGGTTGGTCACTTTGGCCGCGCCATCGTTACAGTAATTTTACCTGCGTCTCGGCAGGTGGTACAATTATATCGAACAGAGAAAATTGGAACTCAAAACCCCACGGAGGTGGTCTGTTATGGCGAAATTTCTAGTTTACATCGAAACGAAAGGCGATTCTCCCACCAACCCGGGGCCGGTGGCGCACGTGCCGGCATTACCCGGGGCGACAGCACGCGGAGAAACAATCGAGGAAGCGAAAGAGAATATTCGGCAAGCGGTAGAGGAATATCTTCGCTTGCTGCGCGGCGTGGGCGAACCGGTGGCGCGGGTATCGGACGGGGTGAGCTTTGAATTCGAGGAGGTGGATGACACAACCTTTCCCACCGATTTTGACCCGTTGAATCCAGTTGAATTGGAAGCCCTTTTGCGCTGGATGGCGGTTTCGCGGCAGGAATTGGTCGATTTGGTGCGCGATTTGCCGGATGAGGCGCTCACATGGAAACCGGATGCCGACAGCCGCTCCATCCGCGACATTCTGTTCCATTTGGCAGAAGCGGATGTATGGTACACCGACCGGCTCAAACAGTGGCCCGAAGCCCCGCTCTTCCGATTGGCGGCAGCACGCGGTGTGGCACTGGAACGGTTGCGGGCTGCGTCAAATGGCGACCCCGGCATGGTTACCACCCACGACGGCGAAGAATGGACAGCCCGTAAAATTGTGCGCCGAATGCTGGAACACGAACGCGAGCATATCCAGCAAATCCGCGCGATGCTGGCGGAGATGGAAGCGAAAAAATAATCGGAGGGGGACATGGCGGAAAAACTGATTACCTGCGTGGTCAACAATTCGGTCAAGCAGGGGAGTAAATTTTGGGGCGAACACGGCTTGTCGTTCCGGATAAAAATGGGCGATACCTGTATGTTGTTCGACACCGGACAGAGCGAAACTGTGTTGCTGCACAACTATGGCCTTTTGGGCGCGTGCCCGCGGTCGCTGGCGGCACTGGTGCTGAGCCACGCCCATTATGACCATACCGGCGGGTTGCAATCGGTGTTAACCCAAAAGCCGGATGTGCCGTTATTTGCCCACCCCGATATTTTCCGCCCGCGGTTTTCGCTGCGCGACGGCGAATATCGCTCAATTGGGATGGCACTTTCGCAAAACGATGTTTCGCGGCTGGCGAATCTGCACCTCAGTGCCGAACCGATGGAAGTATTGCCCGGCATCTGGACGACCGGTGAAATCTCGGTGCGGAATGAAAAAGAGGGACGCAGTAAACACCATTTCATCGCGGTGGACAATGGCTGGCAAGCCGACCCGTATCGCGATGATATGTCGCTAGTGGTGGAAGATTCGGCGGGAATCACCGTGATTTGCGGCTGCTGTCATGCGGGGCTGCTGAACACGCTGGCTCACGCTGCGCGGCATTTCAAAAAACCAATCATCCGCATTTTGGGCGGCACACATCTGCTCAATGCCACCCCCGATGAATTGCAGCATATCATCGCTGTGCTGCGCGATGAGTACGGTTCGCCGGAACTGTATCTCAACCACTGCACCGGCGATGCGGCATTTGTGGCGTTGTCAAACGCTTTTGGGGAGAAGGTTCACACGTTCCCCGCCGGGGCATCGCTGCTGATTGAGTAAAAAGCGAACTCTGTGAATTGACGTGCGATACTGAATATGGTATCATTTTTACGGTAAACAACGATGACCAAAGCAGACAAACGTATTCACAAAATGCGTCAAAATCCCAAAAATGTCCGCTTTGAGGATGTTGATGTCGTGTTGTTGGCACTGGGTTTTCAAAAACGTCAGCGCGGTAGTCACGCGGTTTACTCACTTAATCAGTGGCGCATTACCATCCCGGCACGCAAACCATTCATTTTGCCGGTTTATGTTAGAGAACTTTTGGCGTTGCTGGATGAGATTCTGGGTGGTGAATGATGGAGAAGAAAACAATTGAGGCGTATTTAAATCTACCATACACCATAGAAGTCATTAGAGGTGAAACCGGGGGGTATTTCGCCAAAGTGCTGGAATTGCCCGGCTGTATGACGCAAGCAGATGATTTTGCTGAATTGGCAGAAATGATTCATGATGCGATGACCGCGTGGATAGAAACAGCACTGGCAGACGGCGATACCATCCCCTTACCCCGTCAAATCGAGGATTACAGTGGCAAATTCATCGTGCGATTGCCAAAATCGCTCCATCGCGATTTAACCCTGCTCGCCAAAGAAGAGGGTGTTAGTTTGAATGCGTTTGTCTCCCACACACTGGCACAAGCCGCCGCCCGCAAACGGCAAACGCGGCACAACCAACGCCTCGCCGCGTAAAACAGAAACCCGCATCGAGTGGCATCAGTTTGCCACCTGTGTTGAATTGAATAAAATTGAGGTGTTCGGGGGAGTGTCGGAATTGGCAGACGAGCTTGACTTAGGATCAAGT
>JANTHQ010000293.1 GCA_024762375.1 Anaerolineaceae bacterium | reverse complement strand
CGGGGTGAACCCCCTGCGCGGGCAGGCGAATGTGCAGGGCGCGTGTGACCTCGGCGGGCTGCCGAACGTGCTGCCGGGCTATCAGAAAGTCACCGATGATGTGGCGCGGAAAGCCGTCGCCCAAAAATGGGGAATGGACGACCTGCCCGGCGAAGTCGGTTACACGGTGGTCGAAGCGTCGCACGCGATGGCGGACGGAGATGTTCACGCATTGTACATTATGGGCGAAAATCCGCTCATCTCCGACCCGAATCTGCACCACGCCGAACATGCCCTGCGCGAACTCGATTTCTTCGTTTTGCAGGATGTCTTTTTGACCGAAACGGCCCAGTTGGCGCACATCGTTTTGCCCGCCGCCGTGTCGCTGGAAAAAGACGGCACCTTCACCAACAGCGAACGCCGTGTGCAGTTGATTCATCAAATTGTGCCACCGCCCGGGCAAGCCAGACCCGATTGGCAAATCACGGCGGCAATCGCCAAAGCGGTTGACCAAAAATTGGGGCGCAAACGCGCCGATGAAGGCTATTGGGATTTCAATTCCACGGCGGAGATTATGGAAGAAGCGCGGCACGTCACACCGATTTACGGCGGTGTTACCCACCAACGTTTGCGAACCGAGCGGCTGGCGTGGCCTGTGCCCACCGAAGACCATCCCGGCACGCCGTATCTGCACAAAGGGAAATTCTCGCGCGGGCTGGGGCGATTCTATCCGGCGGCGGCAAATCTGCCGTATGAAAACCCGGACGATGAATACCCGTTCATTCTGACCACCGGGCGGGTGCTGTATCACTATCACACCGGCACGCTGACGCGCAAAAGCACCGGGCTCGATTGGCGTGTGCCATCGGGGTATGTGGAAGTCAACCGCGCCGATGCGGAGTCGCTGGGTATCACCGATGGCGACATGGTGAAAATGGTCAGTCGCCGCGGAGAAGTTGTCACGCAGGCACGCGTTGGCGAACGGGTGACACCGGGGGTGGTGTTCCTGTCATTCCACTGGCGCGAGTCGCCGGCGAACATGCTGACCCACGATGAAAAACTCGACCCCATCGCCAAAATTCCGGAATTTAAAGCGAATGCGGTTCGGTTGGAAAAGGTGAACGGGAAATAAAAATTATATTCCAACAAAAAACCCCGCCAAATCGGCGGGGTTTTCTTTTTTGCATTTGAATGAATTATGGCGTTTCGATGGCGTTGTTTTCGATGCGGTAGTTGTACAGCGATTGCATACGATAAAGGTCTTGCTGCAACTCGAAGAAGCCGTGCCAGTGTGCCCAGTCCGGGCCACCCATCAACGCGCCTTGGCGTGCGCGGCGGCCTTCGTGGTGCCACAAATGGTAGAAGAGGATTTGGAATTCATCATCCCATGGATTGTCTTTCAGCAACCCTTTTTCTTTCAGGTCGTCTAGCATTTTCTTCGCCGGGTCGTAGTATGATTCATTGTACAGCACGATGGCGTCATCACCCTGTTTGAAGAATCCTGCAGTGTGTCGTTCTGTATGGCACGATTCGCAGACCAGTTCCATCTTGGCGCGGCCTTCTTCGGCGTTGCCGGTGAGTGCGCTCATCGGGTCTTCCGAACCGCGCGGTTCAGACCGTTTGGCCCACAAATTCCAGTACAGCCGTTCCGACACGTTGTGGGTGGGGCTCAATTGGCCGATGCCGCTCATGTGGCAGGTGGCGCAAGTGGGGGCGCGATAGTCGCCGGGTTCCCACGCATCGGGGGCGCTGTCCCACTTCCATGTATCGCCTTCGGCGGCGTAGATTTGACCGTGTTTGGAATTTTCATAAATCTCAATATCGGGATGATCCGGCCCGAGGTGGCACGAAGCGCAGGCTTCAGGTTTGCGCGCTTCGGCGATGTCGAATTTGTGGCGAGTGTGGCACACGGTGCAGTTGCCGACGCTGCCATCGGGGTACACGTTGCCAATACCGGCGACGGGCCACGTGTCGGGTGTGGGTGCGCCGGTTTCATCCAGCTCAATGCGGACGCCGTGGCATTGGTTACAGCCGGTGGCTTTCGATGCACCGCTCACTTCGGGGTGATTTTGCCCTTCGTGCACGAACATCAGGGTTTGCATCGCATCTTTGCCTTCAATTTGAAGGGCGGCGCGATAGTGTCCGCTGTGGGCAAAGTCATCCGCTTCGCCGGGGTGGCATTCGGCGCATTTGCTGGGCGGCACGAGAACCGATACATACACATCCGTGCCGATGAGCGAAGCGTGCTGGGTGGCATTGGGTGCGTCTTTTTCCACACTGTGGCAATCTAAACACGAAACGCTGACATGCCCGTGACGGCTTTCGCGCCAGTCGTTGACGATACCGGGGGTTTCATCCTGGTGGCAGGAAATACACTCTTTGCTCACTTCGTCCAAATTGCGGCTGACCGCCAGCGAACTGTTGGCGTTTACATTGCTGATGTTTCTGTCAACTTCCACCACAATTTTGTTTGATACCGGTTGTGCTGCGGCGGGCGAAAGTGCGCTTTCGGCTCGCTCGGTTTGAGTGGTGGTTTCTTGTGCTGCTTGCGGCGCGCAGGCAACCAAACCGATGCCCAACACCAACACGAGTACCACAAACCAACTAAATTTTGTCTTTGGCATAAAAACTCCTCCTGAAATGTGGCAATAAATTATTGGTTTTCAACGAGATAGTCAGAAATATCTTTGTGCCCCACGTGTTCATGGCAAGTAACACAGTGGTCGTCCGTTTCATCGCGGAAATATGCCCGGTGGGCGATAAATGCTTTCGGATTACTGCTGGTGGCTTTTTCTAATTTTTGGTGACAAGTGAGACAGCCGCTATCGTACACATATTCTTCCCGGTGCAGCCGTTTGGCTTCCCAATCAATCTTGCTGGTGTCGCGTGTGTACATTACCCAAACATCGTGTGAACCGGAGCGCGCTTTGCCCAAAATGTGCGCCGGAAGACTTTCGTGCGTCACATGGCAGTCGGTGCAGTCGGCGGTTACCCCGCGCGGATTGTTTCCGCCATGCACCGAGTTATGGTACGAGGAGACCATCGGTTCCATGGGGTGGCAAGAAACGCAATATGTGGGGCGAGAGGTGATATCGACGGTGGCTTCGATGAATATCCACGATGCGATGGCAATAACAAACAAGCCGGCAATGGCGCTAAGTACATACAGTACTTTTTTGGAATTTTTCATGGTTTCACTCAGGTTGCGGCAGTTTTACAGGGATAACCCTTTTAAAACACTATGGGGTTATAGTAACATAGTTGATGACGGAATGATGTGACATTGGTCACAGGCGGGGAAATGTCACCGTTCGATTTCACGTTCCAGTGCAGACCGATTTAATATAATTGTACGATGGTTCTTAACTGAAATAATACCACTTTTTGAAAACTGGCGCAATGTGCGGCTGACCACTTCTCGGGCTGTGCCGATATAGGTGGCAATTTGTTGTTGCGTCCAGTGGCGGGGGAGTTCGCCGGTTGCGGTGGTGTGTTCCAGCAAGAATTTTGCCAGTCGGCTTCGCACGCTGAGTAAACCCAAATCGTAGGTGAGCATCACAAAATGTTGCAATTTCTTCGAAAGGTCACGCAACACGGTTGTTGCCAGTTCCGGCGTTTCGCTGACAACACGCCGAAAATCGTCTTGCGGAATGGATGCCAGCACCGTTTTTGCGCTTAGGGCGGCGGCATTCGCAGGCGAATCTGCCGCGGGGAGAAATGCGGCGGGGATATTGA
>JANTHQ010000292.1 GCA_024762375.1 Anaerolineaceae bacterium | reverse complement strand
TTCATCGAGTGCGGCTTGCGCCAGCCCGACGGCCATCGCGCCGATGCCGATGCGCCCGTTGTCGAGCGTGGCGAGCGATTGATGCAATCCGCGCCCTTCCGTGCCGAGCAGATTGTCTTTCGGCACACGCACATTGTCAAACGAAAGCATGTGGGTCGGCGAACCGCGCAGCCCCATTTTTTTCTCTTTGGGGTGGATGGTCAATCCGGGGGTATCGGTGGGGACGATGATTTGGCTCAACCCGTGCGTGCCGGCGTTTTTGTCGGTGCGCACCAGCGTGATGATGGTCGGCGACAGGCTGGGGTTGGTGATCCACGCTTTTGAGCCGTTGATGACCCATTCGTCGCCGTCGAGCACGGCAGTGGTTTTCACCCCGCCGACCAAATCGCTGCCCGCGCCCGGTTCGGTGAGCGCCAACGCACCGAGATGCTCGCCGGACATCAGTTTCGGCAGCCAGCGGGCTTTTTGCGCCGGCGTGCCGTACGCCACAATGGGGCCCACGCCCAAACTGTTGTGTGCGGCGATAGAAAGGGCGGTACTGCCACAAGCGCGGGCAATCTCTTCGATGGCAATTGCCATGCTGATGGTATCGAACCCGGGTCCGCCGTCCGCTTCCGGAACCGTGAGCCCCAGCACACCCAAATCTGCCATTTTGCGGATGACATCCAGCGGCAGTTGCATCTCACGGTCGGTTTTGGCGGCGCGGGGTTTCAATTCGGTTTGGGCGAAATTCCGAATTGCCTCCTGCCACATTCGCTGTTCATCGTTGAGTTGAAAATCCATTGTTGCGCCTCTCCTTTAAGGTCACTGTGGAATTATTGGTTCTTGTTGCGTTGCCATTCGAATTATACGCACGAAGTTTCAACTTGGCAATGAAAAGTTTTGTGAATTTTGTTGCGATGCTCACAAAAAACCCCCACGCTTTTCGGTGGGGGTGCATAATTGTATGGGGCTCGATCAGCCGCCGCAACCGCCACCCCCGCCGGAAGAGGGAGCTTTGAAAATGAGCGGCAGATAAACATGGAGGGCGTATTCATCCGCGCCGATGTCAAAACCGGCACCCATCGGGCGCGGGTCGCCGTCGAAATCTTCGGCGGGCGAGGTACTGGAAGCGGCATCAATCATCGGTGAAGCGGCAGTGAGATGATAATCGCCGCCGGCGCGGTCAACGAATAACGGGTCGGCGTGGGTGGGGTTGGGGTCGGTACTGCCGCCGATGTCGGTGGTGTTATCCCAAAAACCGTTATTGACCACAAATACAGCCCCGCTGTCCACTTCCACGGCAGTGCTGTGCCCCACAAACAGGTTGTTCCACACTTCGTGAGCATGGGTGCTGGTGGATGGATCGGGGTCAGCCAAATACAAACCTTCTTTGTGTGTACCGCTATTGTTATCCACAAATGTGTTGTTCAACACACGGCACGCGCCATTACCGCAATAAACCCCGGCGACACGGTTACTCGCAACGGCAGCATTGCGCGCAATAATATTGTTGGTAATTGTCACCGGAATATCATGTTGGATGCCGACAAGTATACCCGCCGCTGCTACGCCAAAAGCTCCCTCCGCCGAGTTATCCGCCACCAGATTTCGGTTCAGCGTAACATCGGCTGTGCCCACCAAATATACGCCACCACCCCATACAAATCCGATGTTGTCCACGATACGATTTTGTTCAATCGTAGTGGTGGTGGTATATACTGCCACACCGCCGCCGGCTTGCGCGGTATTGCTGATAATCTCATTGCCGGAGAGATTGCTTTCGCCATCAGCGGTGATAAAGATGCCACCACCCATACACAATGAAGTGTTGTTTGAGATGGTATTTCCAACAATATCCGCATCGCGATTTTTGCTCAAAATACCACCGCCACCGTCCATATCCATTCCGGATGAACATACCGACCCCATCGCCCGGTTGCCGGAGATAGTGTTTGCCTGTACTGTGGTGGATGGGTAATTGTCAAGATAGACGCCCCCACCCTGACGCGCCCCGTTGCCGGTGATGGTATTGTCGCTCAACCTCAAATAATGCCCGTAAACACCGCCGCCCCAACCGTCGCCGCCTCCGACGGCTTGGCTGGCAGAATTACTGCTGATGGTGTTACCTTCAATTTCGGGTGCATATATGGCATAAACACCGCCGCCCCAACCTTCGCCATCCACACTGCCGACATTATCATGGATGTTGTTGTCATACAGCGAGCCGCCCGCATACACCCCGCCACCATAGCCGAGACCGTGCTGTGCAGCGATGTTATATGCCACTTCATTGTTTCGCATGGTCAGCGCGTTGCTGTACCCATACACTCCGCCACCTTCGCCACGTGCATATCCCGTTGAAGAATATGCGGCAGTGTTGCTCATAATGGTGTTGCCCGTCAGGGTAACATCCGCTTGCCACATCGCCGCCACCCCACCACCGGTGCCGCTCATATTGCTGGCATTCGTTCGCGCGGTATTGCTGATAATGGTGTTATTTTCTATCACCGCGTTTGCGGCACGGATATGAATGCCGCCCCCTTCGCCTTGGCAGAGATTATGTGTACATGCAATGTTATTGGTGATAACATTGTGGGCGATGGTAACATTCGCGTTGCCATGGATAACGTCGCCTTCAACTTTGATGCCGCCGCCCCAGCCCAAATGATCCGATGAAGCGTCACCGCCGGTAATGGTGAAGCCTTCAATGGTGACAGTAACATGCCCACTGACTTTAATCACCGATGCGGTGCGCTGCGCGTCAATGGTGGTGATATATGTGTCCCAATCGCGGGCGGAAAAATCGCTGTTCCAGCCGCCTTCGAGATTGATGCTTTTGGTGATGGTGATGGCTTCCGGATATGTGCCCTGTGCCACCCGCACCGTATCGCCATCAGATGCGGCATTTATCGCCGATTGGATGGCGCTGTAACATCCCCCGGCCCCGCCGGGCGCGACGCACAGGTTCGCCGCGCGGGTGGCATGCGGAAACGACAATCCCACCCCCAACAGAAAAACGCTCAAAACCAACATCGCAACCAGAGAAATCATCTTTCGCTGCATGATAGCCCTCCCAAAGTTCTCACTATCGCGTAAATAACCCGTATTCAATTGTAGCAGTGTTGCGGGTATATTCTCAGTATATCAAATGTATACCGTCAAAACAATAGCCGTTTTGTAACTTTTTGGCGCTTTTCCGGTATTTATATATAGGAGGCAGTCATGCAATCACTCAAAACGATTTTTCTCAATACGGGATTTGTGTACCTTTCGTCCATCGTGCTGGTTTTTTTCTCGGAAAAAATGTACTGGTATCCATCGGGCGGCGAAATGTTTGAGCTGGCAGTCTTTTACGCCATCCCGACATTTTTTCTGCTGTGGGCGCTTGGCCGATTTCGCGTGCGGCGAATTTCCGCGCTGTTTTTGGCGGCTGCGCTGTTCGGGCTGGTTACCGAAGGCGTGCTGACCACCATCATTTACGAAGGCGGCCTGTTCGACCCCTCCACCTTCGCCTACACTTCTTTGGGCTGGCACGGGCTCATCAGCGTGATATTCGGCTGGTATTTTTTGCGGAAATTGCTACTGCGCGGAAAACTGCTCCCCATCATCGGCTGGGGTACGGCTGCGGGTATTTTCTGGGGGATTTGGTCGCTGGTGTATTGGCTGCCGGAAAACGTGAACGACCCCGAGTTGTTCAAACCCGGTGTGTGGCCGGTTTCAAAATTCGCCATTTTCGCCCTGACCATTACCCTGACGCTGGCAGCAGCG
>JANTHQ010000291.1 GCA_024762375.1 Anaerolineaceae bacterium | reverse complement strand
CGCCGGGTAATCTGGTCGGTGGGGATGCCTTTGATGGGACGACCCTGAAACAGTATTTCGCCTTCTTCCGGGGTGTAAAAACCGGTGATGCAGTTGAAAAACGTGGTTTTTCCCGCACCATTTGGCCCGATAACGCTGTAAATCGCTTTTTCGGGTATTTCCACAGACACGTCATTGACAGCCACTAGCCCGCCAAAACGTTTGGTTACGTGTTTTGCAACTAAAATTGGTGCCATTTTTGCCTCCTATGCCGATTCCGTCACCGGCGCTGGCTCAGGTTCGATGTCGTCATCACCCCGCAATTCGCGTTTTTGGGTGGCGGCCGGCCAGAAACCCTCAGGCTTGACCAGCATCATCGTTACCAACAGCGCGCCGAAGATGAGCATTCTGAATTCTGAAAATTCGCGGAGAAGTTCCGGCAAGCCGACCAGCGCGAACGCGCCGATGACCACCCCCGGCAAACTCCCCACCCCGCCGACGATAATCAGCGATAGCACATTGATGGAAATGAGCAGGTTGAAACTGTGCGGGTAAATGGATGTCAGTTTGGCGGCGAAAATCGCACCGGCCAGCCCGGAGAATGCCGCGCCGGTGGCAAATGCCAGCAGTTTCGTTTTAATCAGGTTGATACCCATCGCTTCAGCGACATCCTCATCTTCACGGAGCGCCATCCAACTGCGCCCGGCACGAGAATCGCGCAACCGCCACGAAACGAATGCCGCCAGCACAGCGGCAGCCACAACCAGATAGTAAAGTTCCTGCGAAGTTTTGAGTTCAATTCCGAAAAATACCGGTTTGGCAATACCCAAAATTCCCTGTGCGCCGCCAATTTTTGGTTGCAGGAAGTTTGACAGTGCCAGCACCCGGATAATTTCGCCGAAACCGAGTGTGACGATTGCCAGATAGTCGCCGCGCATCCGTAACACGGGCACGCCGAGCATGATACCCCACAAAACCGCCATCCCAACGGCGAATGGTAACGCCACCCAGAAATTCCAGCCGAGCCCGGCCAATTGGGTGGTTTGCGATAATTGGGTGGAGGTGAGCACGCCCATCGTGTATGCTCCGATGGCGAAGAATGCCACATATCCCAAGTCGAGCAGGCCGGCAAAACCGACCACGATATTCAACCCGAAGCCCATCACAGTGAAGATGGCAACGGTGACCAGAATTTCAGACAAGTAGCCGCCCAAAATTTCCGGAAGGAAAATCGCAATGAGGAACAGAATGACCAACGTTCCAATTCGAATGCCGCGCTGAGATTTCTGCGGCAATGTATTGAAGCGTTCCTTCACATTTGAACCGCGCCAATCCCACCAAGAGGCAATCCCCGCGGAGAGAACGAAGGTGTAAATTGCACCGGCAACAGACAAGCCTTTTCGGGCAAAAAATAGTTCCAGCAGTGATTCCGCAGCCTTTTTGCCACCAAACAGCGCAAAAATGTTGGAAATAACGTCATCAAATAATTCTGACAGTGTGCCCACGGTGATGACCGTTACCAGCCCCACCAGCAACACTTTTCGCCAACGAGCCGGCAACATAAATGTGATTGACCCCAACAGAGCACTGGCCACACCGGTGAACACCATTCGTGCCATCGTTGCCAATGCGGCCCCCCATTCGCCGGAGGTATTGACAGCCATAATGGCTTCTTGATTGTTGAATGTGAGCGCTTTAATCAAATCCGGCGAAGCATTGACGAACATCGCTCGCATATTGAGTGGCTGCACCAACAGCACCAAAATAGCGAGCATCAGCGTGCTGATAACTCCCACAAAAACCCCGTCGCCGAGTGCATACGCCCATTTGCCGCGACTGTTTTGCTTTGCGGCCAAATAGCCGAACGCAAAATTGCTAATCAGTACCAACGCAAAACTGA
The DNA here is from genome assembly GCA_024762375.1 of Anaerolineaceae bacterium. Lineage (GTDB taxonomy): Bacteria > Chloroflexota > Anaerolineae > 4572-78 > 4572-78 > JANTHQ01. The sequence goes on along the minus strand of JANTHQ010000291.1, from coordinate 1,873 downwards.
GTGAAAGCGTTTTGTAAATGATGTCTCGTCTGACAAAAGCGGTTAACAGCCCGACCAACGCCAAATAGAGCAAAATGCCACCGGCGAGAAGACTGATTTTCAAAACACTTTTGAAGTCGAACCCTTGTTTTGTTTCCATCATCTCCCCCTATGCCTTTTTCTCTGACAGGGCTTCGCCCATAATGCCTGACGGGCGGAAGATGAGCACCAGCACCAGCATCGTAAAGGCGATAACATCTTTGAGCTGATAGGCGGCGGGGATACCCAAGCCTTCTAAAAATAGGCTTGGCCCGACCGACTCGAAGATGCCGAGGAACAGCCCGCCGACCATCGCGCCGGGGATGTTGCCGATACCACCCAGTACCGCCGCCGTGAATGCCTTGATGCCGGGCACAAATCCCATAATGAAGTCAACTTGTTTGAAGAGCAGTCCATACAAAACACCTGCCGCACCGGCCATCGCCGCACCGGTTGCAAACGTAACCACGATGATGCGGTCAACATCAATCCCCATCAGCAGTGCAACGTCTTTGTCTTCTGCAACGGCACGCATCGCCTTGCCGACTTTTGTTTTCTGCACGAACCAATACAGGATGACCATCAAAATTATGGCGGCAACGAACACCACTACCTGCGTTTTCAAAATGGGAATTCCAGCGATAACCCATTTGCCGGTCAGAACACCTACATCGGGATAAACTTTTTTACCGGAACCATACAGCCCGCGGAAGGTGTACTGCAGAAAATAGGAAGCCCCAATCGCCGTGATGAGAGGAACCAGGCGTGGGGCACGTCGCAGGGGACGGTAGGCGATGCGTTCGAGTAAAATCGCCACAACCGTGGAAACGGTCATCGAAACCAGCATCACAATCCCCAGCGCAACTATCGGGTTGCTATCCAAAAAACCGTTTTGGGCGAAAGCATTCGCCACAAAAAAGGCGGTGTATGCCCCCGACATAAAAACTTCGCCGTGAGCAAAGTTAATCATAAACAGCACGCCGTACACCAGCGTGTAACCGAGGGCTATCAGCGCATAAATGCCGCCCTGTGCTAACCCGAAGATGGTGAAATCGCGCCACGTTTCGACCGAGTATTTCCCCATACATTCAACTGTGCCGACATCGGTTTGGGTGGTACAGCGATTGTAAAACTGCCCCCACGACTCATCACTGTGCTTGCCTTGCGTCAACCCCGCAAATGAGCCCCACAGCACCAGCACAATTATGCCGGCCCGCAGCAACCACAGCAAGCTGTCAATTACCGAAAGATTTCTCAGTCTTTCATTCAGCATAAGTTCCTTTCTCCTCACCGCATATAATTTTAGGAGTAAGAAGCAGGAAGCAAGGAATGATGGGTAGTACCTGTCACCCTTACGCCCTATTCCTTAATCCTTAGTACTCAATTCAATCTTTTCACCGATTGGTTATGTTCACATAAAAAACATCAATGACAAATTTATGAAGATGGCAAAGTATAGCATAGCCTGAATGATGCGTCAAAAGATTTTTTTATGTGTGAAATCTGTCGTTTGTCTTGATAACACCCCGCGATTGCTGCTATTTTGCCAAAGCGTGATGCCGGTTGTATAATTTTTGTGACTGATAATGGTAGGAGAAATAGTTATGGCAAAACGTCCCCCCAAAAAACGCCCGAAGAAAAAAGGCCCCGCCCCGCGAAAGCATGTTGAAACCACCAAAAAATGGAACAAACAGCAAATAGGCGTGGCCATCATTGGTATTCTGGTTGTGCTGAGCATGTCCATTGGTTACTTGCTGTCGGCGCTCCGATAACCTGCACCGATATACATCTTTTCGGGAAACGAAAAAGCCTGCCGCAAAATCGCAGCAGGCTTTTGTTTGCGTAAAATCGGTTC
>JANTHQ010000290.1 GCA_024762375.1 Anaerolineaceae bacterium | reverse complement strand
TCTGCGCCCACCAGCGCGAAATAAGCCACGGTGATGATGCGCATGCGCGGGTCGCGGTCGGGCTCGCCAAAGGTGTACAACTGCTCCAGATATACCGCATCGCGGGCGACACCCGTTTCCTCTTGCAATTCGCGGTAAGCGGCATCCTCCAAACTTTCATCCATACGGACGAACCCGCCGGGGAATGCCCACTGCCCCGCGAACGGGTCGAGTTTGCGTTTGATGAGCAGCACTTGCAGTGTGCCATCCAAAATGGTGAACAGCACCACATCCACCGTCACCGATGGCCGGTCGTAATCATTGGGGTTGTAAGGTTTTGAGACAGTCATTTTTCGCCCGCCGATAATAGTGTTGCATTCACACTATTAATATATCACACCAGCAAACATTCGTCAAATGGCAAAAAAAACAGGGACAGCACGTTAGGCTATCCCTGCAAAAAATTATTTTTGTACGCTACCACATATATTTTTCCCATGCGTTCCGCGCCTCCATGCTCGTCATAAATGCCATTGCAAAGTAGCGCGGTTTGGCGGGTTTGGTCAGTAGTTTCATGCCGGCTTCTTCCGGCGTGCGATTACCTTTTTTGCCGTTGCAGTGTTTGCACGCCGCCACCACATTTTCCCATGTGGTTTTCCCGCCGCGAGAGCGCGGCAGCACGTGGTCGATGGTGAGCGCTTGCTTGCCGGGTTGTTTGCCGCAATACTGACAGGTGTACCGGTCTCGCACCAAAATACCGCGCCGCGAAACGGGCAGCGAGATGCGATGCGGAATGCGCACATAATACACCAGCCGAATAACAAGTGGCACCGGCAGCGATAATCGCTCGGAGCGCAATACTGCCTGTGCCGCTTCTACCACCTCTGCCTTCTCTTTGAGCAAAAGTACGATGGCACGCTGAACGGAAACGACACTCAAAGGTTCGTAAGAGGCATTTAAAACAAGTACACTGCTCAAAATTCGCCTCCAGTTTTGATGAGTCCGATGTGAATTTCAGAAAAATTATAACAAAGGGGTTCAGGCTGGTCAAAAAAATGAGATGGTTTTTCGCTCTATCCCGAAATGAAACATTGAATTTGACACCTTAAACGTTTAAGTTTATAATCGCAGATGAAGTTTAAACGTTTTAGTTTGGTGATTGGAGTTGCGGTGCCCCCAACAGAGGTCACACTGAAAGACATCGCCCGCGCTGTGGGCAAATCGGTTGCTACCGTCTCGAAGGCACTGCGGGGACACGAAGATATTTCACCGGAAACGCGGGCATTCATCGCCCAAACAGCCGCCGAAATGGGCTACACGCCCAACATCACCGCCCGCCGATTACAGAAAAAACGCACCGATGCCATTGGCTTGATTTTGCCCGTGCAGTCGGCGCGGCAGGCAGACCCGTTTTTCACCGAACTATTGACCGGTATCGCCAACGAAGTTGCCCGTCACAATTTCGACCTGCTCGTTTCGGCGCGCACACCGGGCGAAGATGAACAGGCGGCATACCGACGGCTCGCCGCAGAACGCCGCGTGGACGGGTTGATTGTCGCCCAACCCCGCCGCAACGATTGGCGCATCGAATTTTTAACAGCAAATAATATTCCGTTTGTGGTCGTCGCCCACCAACCCGTGCCGCCGCACCCGGCCGTGTGGGTCAATACCGAAGCAGGCATTTTACAGGCGGTCATTCATCTGGTGGAAGAAAACCGCCGCCAAATTGCGCTCATCGCCCCACCCGCCGACCTGCTTTTCCACCAAACGATCATCCGCGCATTTGGAAATGCCATCGCTGCTCAGCCGGAATTGTCCGGCGGCATCATCAGCGATTTGACCGACATGTCGCAAAAAGAGGGCTACCGCGCCGCACAGCACCTGCTGGCAGAAACACCGCCCGATGCGATATTGGCGTGCCACGATTTGGTCGCGATGGGGGCGATGAAAGCCGCACAAGACCAGGGATTTGAAATCGGCGACGACATTGCCATTGTGGGTTTCGGCGATATTCTGCTGGCGGAATACAGCCAGCCACCGCTGACAACCATCCACCGCCCCACCGATGTGCTGGGGCGCAGTGCGTGCCGGTTACTGCTGGCAAACATCAACGCAATTGAAGCAACACCATCACCCACACAAATTGACCCGTGGCTGGTGGTTCGGCAATCAAGCAATTTAGAATTTTGGGTATAAACAATCTTAACCACAAAAAAGGAGATTTGTATGGCTAACGTAACCTTTGAACACGTAACAAAAAAATACGGCGATGTCACCGCATTGAAAGATTTGAATCTGGAAGTACAGGACAAAGAATTTCTGGTGCTGGTCGGCCCCTCCGGCTGCGGTAAATCTACCGCGCTGCGCTGTTTGGCCGGGTTGGAAGAAATCACCGAAGGGCACATTCGCATCGGCGATAGAGTCGTGAACGATGTGCCGCCGAAAGACCGCGACATCGCCATGGTGTTCCAGAGTTATGCGTTGTATCCCCACATGTCTGTCTATGACAACATGGCTTTCGGCCTGAAATTGCGCAAAACCCCCAAAGATGAAATTGACCGCCGCGTGCACGAAGCCGCAAAAATTTTGGGCATCGAATCATACCTCGACCGCAAACCGAAAGCGTTGTCCGGTGGCCAGCGTCAGCGTGTGGCACTGGGACGGGCGCTGGTGCGCGAACCCTCCGTGTTCCTGCTCGACGAACCGCTCTCCAACCTCGACGCAAAATTGCGCGTGCAAACCCGTTCGGAAATCACAAAATTGCACAACAACCTGCAAACCACCTTTATTTACGTTACCCACGACCAGGTGGAAGCCATGACTATGGCCGACCGCATCGCCGTGATGAAAGACGGTGTATTGCAGCAAGTCGACACCCCGCAAAACCTGTATGACCATCCGGTGAACCTGTTTGTCGCCGGCTTCATCGGCTCGCCATCTATGAACTTCTTCAATGGCACACTGACCGGCGATGTCAACGAAATGTATGTCGATACCGGCGCATTCCGCCTGCGGCTGCACGATGAACTCGTCAACAAAGTAAAAGACCAGGTGGGCAAAAAAGTCGTGCTCGGTGTACGGCCGGAAGATGTGCACAACCCCGATTTCGTGCCGGTGGGCGTAAAAGGTGCGCGGGTGAAAGCGCGAGTGGAACTGACAGAAATGATGGGTAGTGAAATTTATGTCTATCTGGTGACCGGCGAAGACCAAAACTTCATCGGCCGCATCGACCCGCGTGCCCGTTATTCTCTCGGCGAAGAAGTGGAAGTCGTCTTTAACCTCGACAGCATCCATCTGTTTGACCAATCAACCGAAAAAACGCTGCTATAATCGCCGCACAGCAAACTTCATCAAACCAAACAAACATGCTACAATGGGGCAGATAGAATTTTCTATCGCCCCATTTTTTAATTTCAGAGGTGAATAATGGACAAATTGAAACTGATACACGATATGGCAGTTGATAACGGCACGAAAATCGTGCTTTTGGTTATGGACGGGCTGGGCGGCCTGCCGATGACTCCCGGCGGCAAAACTGCGCTGGAAGCCGCGCACACCCCGAACATGGACGCACTGACCAGCCGCGCATCGCTGGGGTTGAGCACGGTGGTGGCACAGGGGTTCAGCCCGGGCAGCGGCCCCGGACATATGGCGTTGTTCGGATACGACCCGCTGGAAAATCTCATCGGGCGGGGCGTGCTGGAAGCGCTGGGCATCGGCTTCCATCTCCAACCGACCGATGTCGCCATCCGCTGCAACTTCTGCACGGTAGACGAAAACGGCAACATCACCGATCGCCGCGCAGGGC
>JANTHQ010000289.1 GCA_024762375.1 Anaerolineaceae bacterium | reverse complement strand
CATTCTCGACCGGCTGTGGACATTCCACCAAACGTGGTATTGGCCGTTAAAAGGATGGCGATTTCAAACTTGGGGCAAACAGGGCAGCGAGCAAACTGACATCAAACGGGCGTACTGGTATGCTTTTACCCGCCGGCCGGAATTGTGGGGGTGGGAAGCAGGCGGATTGCTCGCCGGGTTATGGTTTGTGATGCGAAACCGGCTGTATCGCTGGCCCCGGCTGAAAACCCTGCTGTTCACCGGCAAAATTCCTCCCGCCGATTGAATTCTGCTTGCGCCGCTAACTTTGTGACAACAGCAAAAGTGCGGTACAATCTTTTAAATTTGGTTGCGAAATTCTCATAAACACGTTTTAATTTTAATTATGGCCACACACATGCCCTCTGCGGCACCGATGAACAATTTACCGGAACGGCTGCGGTTGCTGCTATCCGGCGCAAATGCGCTGAACCAATCGCTCAACCCGAAAGAAGTTGCGCGGGTCTCGTTGCGATTGGCGCTGCAAATGCTGTCGCTGCCGATGGGGTTGGTGCTCGTGTTCGACCGCGACCATCGCCCCATCGTTTTGGCCGAACAGCATCTGCCGAAAGACTGGTTGACAACATTCACCACTGCCGCGCTCTCCCCGCAATCTGCCATACGGCATGCGCTCGCAACCCGGCAGCCGCTCATCCTGCCCGATCCGCCGGCGTTCACTACGGCCGATGCGGCATCTTTTTCGCAATTGCAGGTACAATCACTGGTTGGATTTCCGTTTCGTGTGCCCGGCGATTTTTCTGGGATGGTGCTGCTGCTGCACACCGAGCCGCACGCATATTCCGAAGGCGATTTGGCTTTTTTGGCGGCTATTGTCCAGCAGATTAGTGCCGGTTTGAGAAACGCATGGCTTTTTGCCAAAACCCAACGGCAGGTCGAAGCCGTGCAATCAGTGGCCGAAGCGGCGCGAGTGGTTGTTTCAAGCCTCGATTTGAATCACATTCTCACACACATTATGGGCGAAGTGACCAGCCGGTTAAAAACCGAAGCCGCCGCGTTGTTACTGCTCGATGCTGTGCGCGAAGAATTGGAGTTCGCCGCGGTGGCCGGGCCGGCATCAGAAGGGCTGGTCGGTGTGCGAATGCCGATGGGGCAGGGGATTGTCGGGTGGGTGGCAGAACACAACGAGCCGTTGCTGGTGCCCGATGTATCGCAAGACCCGCGTTTCTTTAAAGGGTTGGATAAAGATACCGCGACCACCACCCAATCGGTGCTGTGTGTGCCCCTGCGCACCCGCGACCAACTCATCGGCGTGGTGGAAGTCATCAACAAAAAGCGCGGACAATTTTCGCTCGCCGACCAACAGTTGCTCGAATCGCTGGCCTCATTTGCCGCCGTCGCCATCGAAAATGCGCGGCTGTTCGATGAAGCCAATCGGCAAATTGAACAGGCCACCCTGTATGCCCGAGATTTGAGCGCCGCGTACAAACGTGAACGTCAGCAACGCGAGGCACTGGATCGATTGCGGTATAGCTTTTTGAATGTGGTCAGTCACGAACTGAAAACCCCGCTGACAGTGATTTTACAGGGTTTGGAAGCGCTAAAAACACCCCGTCGCGGCGAATTGAATTTAGAACAGCGCGAAATTGTGGCGATGCTCGAAAACCAATCGGGGCAGTTACAGCGGCTGATTGACGGGCTGGTGGCATTTGCCACATTTTCAGCGCGGCAGGGGACGATGCGGTTCAAACAAGTCCCGTTCGATGAAGTATTGGATGATGTGGTCGCTCTGGCATATTTTAAAACCACACGGAAACAAATCACACTCACTGAACAGCGGCCACCAAATTTACCGGCTATTCTGCTCGACAAAGAACGAATCTCAGAAGCAATTGTGCATTTGATTGATAATGCGGTAAAATTTAGTCAAGAACAGAGCGAAATCGTTTTGAATACCACCCTCCAGTCGAATAATGTGCGTGTCGCCGTGACAGACCACGGCAAAGGCATTCCTGCCGAGAAGCTCGATAGCATTTGGGATAGTTTTTCGCAGATGAATGACACCATGGAGCGCGGGCTGGAAGGTTTGGGGCTGGGGTTGGCCATTGCGCGCTATATTGTCGAGGCGCACAACGGCAAAATTACCGTGGAAAGTGTCGTTGGGCAGGGCAGCACCTTTACCATTGAATTGCCGCTGATGGTTTCGCCGCCATAATAAAGAATATGTGGGTTGGGTTTCATCATGACAGAGAACAAACCGTTAAAAATATTGTGTATGGAAGATGACACAGACACCGCCAAATTGCTGCGCAAGCGTTTGGAACAAGCCGGCTTTGCGGTCGATTTTGCCCCCGATGGAAAGCGCGGGTTGGAAATGTATCAATCGGGAGAATACGATGTGCTGGCGGTCGACCAAAGTATGCCCGAATTCGACGGCTTGACCGTGTTGAAACAACTGGCTGCTTTGGGCCCGCTGCCGCCAACCATCATGGTGACCGGCAGCGGCAGCGAGCGGGTTGCGGTGGAAGCGCTAAAATTGGGCGCCAGCGATTATCTCGTCAAAGATGTGGATGGCGGCTTTTTGCATCTGTTGCCAACCGTCATCGAGCAGGCTATGCTGAAACAGCGCATCCTCAGTGAAAAACAACAGGCCTTGAATGCGCTGGAACAGCGAAATCAAGATTTGGAATTGCTGAACGAAGCCGGGCAAACCTTTACCGCCACACTCGATTTGAAGGAATTGGCGCAGGCACTTTTGCAGATGGCAACTCGGCTGGTTGGCGCGCGAGGCAGCTCCATTTGGTTATGGGATGATGCGCAACCCGGCTGGTTGGTGTGTCAGGTGGTGTATAACGAAGGCGAGCATTACTCGCCGCTGAATTTGCGTTTGCGCCCCGGCGAAGGTGTCGCAGGGTGGGTGGCGCAATTCGAGCGAAGCACCATTGTTGCGGATGTTGACAGCGATCCCCGCTTTTCCGAGCAAATTGACGTTCAAACCGGTTTTCGCACCACCAGCTTGATTGCCGTGCCATTGCACGGCCGCGAAGGCTTGCTCGGTGTGCTGGAAATTGTTAACAAAATTCAGGGTGAATTTACCAAACAAGACCTGATGCTCATTAAAGCATTGGCTTCTCCGGCGGCCATTGCCATCGACAATGCTAAAATGGTGATGGCGCTGCGCCTTCGAGCCCAAGAATTGCAAGAACAGAATGAAGAGCTCGATGCGTTTGCACATACCGTTGCCCACGATTTAAAAGGCCCGCTGGCGACATTGGTCGGATACGCCGATGTGATGCTCGATTTTGTGGATAACATGACCAAAGAAGAGTTGAAAGAAAATCTGGAATCCATGCTGCGGACCGGACAAAAAATGAGCAGCATCATTGATGAACTGCTGCTGCTGGCGGGTGTGCGTCAAATGGATGTTAAACCCGAGCCGGTGATGATGCGTTTGTGTGTGAACGAAGCATTGCGTCGGCTCGGCGAGCTTGTTGCGCAGTATGGCGCACAAATTACCGTGCAACCCAATCTGCCGACTGCCCTGGGCTATTCACCGTGGATAGAAGAGGTGTGGGTCAACTACATAAACAACGCTATCAAATATGGTGGCACACCGCCGCGCTTGACCATCGGCGCAGACCCGCCCGAAAATGGGCACGTGCGTTTTTGGGTGGCAGATAATGGCCCCGGGTTGACCAAAGAGCAACAGCAAAAACTGTTCATGCCTTTTAGCCGACTCAGTCAAATTCGCGCCGAGGGGCATGGTTTGGGATTGTCCATTGTGCACCGTATCATCCAAAAATTGCACGGCGATGTATGTGTCGA
>JANTHQ010000288.1 GCA_024762375.1 Anaerolineaceae bacterium | reverse complement strand
GCCAGTTGCACCGAAAAATGCCCCACCCATACCGATTCGCCCGCCGGAATGCTCACTGCCGCCTTGAAAACAGGTTCGCCGTCCAGTGCCACCGTGCAAATCCCCGACACCCTCTGCCGCGAATCGTTCACCACCCACACGTTCCCCAAAAATGTGTCGCCAGTGTGCCACTTTTTCCCCGGCGGAAAATCTACACTGACCAGCACCGGGCTGAACCAGTCCGGCAGCCGCTCGAATGCCAATTTCGGGCGACGGAAATAATCGACAATCGCCCAACTGATGGCGGGCAGCGGCTCGTTGAATTGCCACAGAATGACCCCGCCGCTTTTCCGTTTGCGGCGGCGCATATGCTCGATGGCAATTTGCAGCCCGGTTGCCTGCGCTTGCTGGCTCGCCGAAATGATTTCTCGCGGCCTGTGGGTGTTTTCTGTGGTTAGGAAATCTTTCAGGTATCGCCACAATTTTTCCGAATCGCCGTGTTGCGATTCCCATTTTTCCAGCGGATTTTTCAATATTGCCGCTAGCGTTTCATGGCGGGGCAGAGCCTGCAATCCGAATTCGCTCAAAAAACGGGCGTTTTCCCGCCGGTATGCCGCTAACGGTTGCAGCCCGTGCCACACATCCCAATGATGCGCGTCTCCCGCCGAAGGCGACGCGGGCAGAAACGGTCGCGCCGACAGGCTATTTTCGGCGATGGCGGTTTGCAGCGTGTGGATGATGTGCCGGTTTCGGCGCGGGCTGATTTCGTTGCCGCCGCACCACACCACTACCGACGGATGCGTGTCGAGTTGGCGGACGATTTCGCCCGTTTCCTGCGCCACCAGCGACAGAAAATCATCCGTGTGCGGCGCACTGCCCAAAAAAAGACAAGCAAACGGAAATTCTTGCCACACCATCAACCCGATTTCATCGCAAATATCGTAAAATGCCCGCTTTTCGCGCAAGCCGCCGCCCCACACCCGAACCAAATTCGCGCCGCTCGCTTTCACCATCGACAGCAGTTCGCGGTAATCGGCGGGGGTGATGCGCCCCGGAAAAATATCGGCGGGAACCCAATTGACCCCGCGCACGAAGTCCGGCTGCCCGTTGATGCGAAATTGCCAGTTGTGCAATTCCACCGAACGCACGCCGAACCACAGCGAAACGGCATCGGAGCCGGGAATTTCCACACGTGCCGAATAGCGGTGCGGTTCGCCGATATCCCATGGATGCCACAATTTCGGTGCGGGCAGTTCGAACGAAAAATCGTGTGTGCCGCCACCGGGTGCGGAAAATTGAAAATGGTATTCGCGGCCGTCGCCGGTGATTTTCAGGGTGATGGGGATATTTTCGATGCGGGTATCGAGTCGCAGGCGCAGTGAGCCGCGCCCGGCGGGTGTGACCGCGATTTGTGCATCGGCGATGAACGTTTCGCCGGTGACGATACATTCGACATCATCCCAAATGCCGGTGGTCAGCACGCGCGGGGCGAAATCCCAGCCGAAAGACATCTGGGTTTTCAGCGTGGCACTGCGGTCGGGATAAACCCCCGTCCAACTGCGCTGCAATCGTTCGGCGATGGTTTGCCACATTTTTTGCCCGCGCGATAATTTTCGGCGGGGGAGTGCGCCGCTGCCCCACAGTCGCACGGCGATTTGGCTCGCGCCGGCGCGAATGGTGTCGGTGATTTCCACCGTCACCCGCGAAAACATCCCCGTGTGGTGCGAAAGTTCGCGGTTGTCCGTGAAAATCGCGGCGCGATAATCCAGCCCGTGGAAACGGATGAACGCCCGCTCGCCCGCCGAAACACTCGGCGGCACGACGGTGCGATACCACCAGTCGGCATCGTTCACCCATTCGCTGTTGGCGTGTGGCGGGTCGGCGAGCCGTCCGTTTGCCCGCAAATCGAGCCGGACATTTCCCGGTACGGTGGCGGGCAGCCACGCCGACACCGCGGCACGGTCGTCCACTGCCGGCGCATCGAATGGTCGGCGGTCGGTTTGCCCGAATTGCCAGTTTTGGTTGGAAAGTGAAAAACGTTTCATTTAAAAATCAGCGGCAGGTGCGATTGATATGGTTCAACCCACACTTCTGTTGTCCAATGATTGTCGGTGGTGTACCCGTCATCGGCAAAAAGGGTGAGCGGGAAGGTAAACGGGAACGGTACGGAAATCACCTGCGTTTGGAAAGTGAGAGTGGCGGCAGAACCACTCGCCACCGGCGTGTGCCATTCGAGATGCTGCCCACTGAACGAGCCGCTATCGGTTGCCAATGGCAGCAAGTGCGGCGGAATTTCGCCCGTCACCGTGACCACCGGCGCGCCGGCGATGCCGCTGTTCTCCAGTCGCAGGGTGTAGGTGATGGTGTCACTGATGGCAACGCGGGTGTTTTGTGCGGTTAGGGTGCTGTGTGTCCAATCGGCGGTGTTGACCCCCACCGTTGCCCCTCGGTCGAAAGTCAACCGGTGTTTGGGGATGGTGAGCCAGCCGATTTGCCGTGCTGCCGTACCATACGGCACACCGAAACCAACCTGCGCCCGGTATGTCAGCGTGATCGGCAACCCCGGCGAAATTTCGCCCTGCCACAAAACCTGCCCGCCCGATTCGGTTGCGCCGCCGGTCGCACTGCCTGCCACCAAATTCAACGGCGCGGGGAATGTCGCGGTGAAAACCGTTTCGATGGGGGTCAGCCCGTCATTTTTCAGCACGGCGGTATAATTGATGATATCCCCTTCGGCGGCAGCGGTTTTATCGGCGGTGATGGTGGATTGCCCCAGCCAACTCAGCCAGCCGACGGTGTGCCGCAGCAGGTCGGTGCGGGCGGGTTCGGCAATCAGTTCGGGGCCGAAAGCGAAAAAGGCAGTGTGCCATGTGCCCGTTACCGTGCCGAAATTGGTGGCGGCGATGGGATAACCGCGACTGCCCATGAATGACGCATCGGCGTGCGCGGTGGGGGTGATGCTGTCCGTCCAATTTTGATAGCCGGATGGAAAATTGAGCGGGTATGTGCCCAGTCCGTCGCCGATGGGATTGCCCGCCACCGCCGAAACGACGGTGGATGTGAGCGTATCCGAATGGCTGTCCACCCCGAAATAATCGCGGGCGAAATCATCGGGCTGGTGGTCGGGCAGATTCCACAGATATTCCTGCCCGGAAAACGCCAGCCGTCCCCCGCCGTCCAGATATTTTTTCAGCGTTTCTTCCTCTGTCTGCGTCAGCGGGTCGAACCAGTCGTATCCGGTGAACCACACGATTTGCGGATAGCGCTGCAAAATTTCGAGCGGTGGTGTACCTTGCGCTTCGCCGTGCTGTCCCTGCACGTGCCACACATCAAATTGAAACCCCGATGCGGTCAGCGATTGGGTGAACGCGCCTTCAAAATCGTACCAACGGTCATCATCCACCAGCAAAAGCGGTGCTGGTGATTTGGTGGTGCGGGTTATTTGTACAGTTAGGGTTGGGAATCGGCTCGATTGCACGGTGAGCGATACCGTGTCGCTCGCATCGCGGACGGCATCGGCGGGAACGGCGACGGTGAAACTGACCCACGCCGTTTGGCACGGCGCGAGCGATACCGTGTCGCTCACCAGATTCGTTGCCCACTGATGATTGCCAAGTGTGAGCGTGAGTGTATCGGTGATGCCCGTTTCGGCGGTATTGAACAACCGCACGGTATGGGTGACAATTTCGCCAAAATTGCCGACGCGGGTTTCGCGGGTGGGGGTCGCCTCCAGCCCGACCGCTTGCCGCGGCGATTGAAACCATGCCAGCGTGCGACTGATGACCGCAGTTCGGTCGGCGGTTCCGGCCCCTTCCAGCCCGAA
>JANTHQ010000287.1 GCA_024762375.1 Anaerolineaceae bacterium | reverse complement strand
AAAACTGCCCATAATTTTTATGCCGATGTTCAAATCTTTTAATTTTTGATTCATTGATTATCCCTCCTCTGGTTGGGTGATGAACCAGATTATGATACTGTTTCGTGCACAATCAACCGCTCATCTGCCAGCATCTTCCCGGCATCGAGCACGATGGTTGTGTCGGCGGTGACGCCCTGCACATAATCCCCCCGAAAACCGGTGAGTGTTGCCGGCGATGCTTGCATCGCCGACAGCGGGAGCGGATTCACGCCGTACATCCGGTCAACAGTTACCCCGAAAGTCATTTCGCCATTGGAAAGGAGTAACACATTGCGCCCGGTTTCTCTGGAAGCCGATGTCAGTTCAAAAAGCACCTTTAAATCCAAAACCGATAGAATTTGTCCGCGCACGTTGATAATTCCCGCCACAAATGATGGCGTGCACGGCACCGGCGTGATGTCGGTCATCGGCAGCACATCTTGCAGAAATTCGAGCGCGATGGCATACGTTTCGCCCGCGAGTTGAAAGAGGACTGCATCCAAAAATTGCTCCTCATCCACTCCGGCTTCCAAGCGGCGAGCCAAGAGCATCGCCCGTTGATGTAAAATTTCCGCAGCAGATGTTTCGGCTTTCGGATTGTTTTTTGTATTTTCAGCCATATTTCACCTTCGCCGGTTGCACAAGATGCGCGGATAGTTGCAGCAGCACGGCGGCCGTCACATCTTCCGAGCCGGGCAGCACCGCGTCGGGCGGCAGGGCGTGCAGAATTCTCCGCAGTGATTGAAAGTGCCGCCGAGCCGCATCCGTTTTTCCCTGCTGCTGCAAGATATTCCCCAGCATAAAATGCGCCAGCGCGAAATCGTCTTTTAAAAACAGCGTGCGCTTGAGCGCATCGACAGCCGCCGCATTGTCATCCTTCGCTTGCAAAATTGTTGCCAGCAGATAGTAATAGCGTGGATTGAGTTTATTGGCAGCAATCGCCCGCCGGCACCACGCCTCTGCTTGTTCCAATTGCCGCCGGTTGGCATAGGTATGAACCAGCAATTGCACGGCATCCGGTTCGTTTGCCAGCGCGCGTTCATCGGCAGACAATATGAATTCCAAAATTTTCCGGGCGGCATCGTATGAACCATCGCGATACAGTTGCAGCGCCTGCGCGTACAAATCGGGTTTTCGCGGCGACTGCACCCGCACGACAGGTTCCGGCCGGTTCGCGGTTGTATCGGCTGCGGCGGCGGGGGGAGCCGGTAAATCTGCCGGGTCGAGCAGTTTTGTTGCCCCCGTCGGGGCAATAGCCTGTTTGAAAGTCCGGCGGGGGGAAACTTTCTGGAAAAAAGTATTGCCATTGATGACCCGTCGCTGCAATCCGCTTGCCGCAATGTGCGGCGCTTCGGTGGGGCTGACCACCAGCCAGCCGCCGGGCGATAGCGTCTGTGTCAGTTTGGCGACCACTCTCTCAATCGTTTGCGCCGAAAAATAGATGAGCACATTTCGGCAAAAAATGATGTCCACATCGTACAATTGCTTTAAATAGGACGGATAATCATCGGTGACCAGATTGAACGGGAAAAACGTAACCATCTGCCGAATGCGCGATGAAATTTGAAATGTGCCGTCAGATAATTCTGAAAAATACGCATTACGGCGTTTTTCCGGCATTTTTCGGAATGACCAGCGCCGAAAGACACCCCGTTTTGCCCGTTTGAGCGCGGCGGGGTTCACGTCCGACGCGAGAATGGAAACAGACCAGCCCGGCGCGGTTGGGAGAAGTCTGTCAAACAGCATTGCCAGCGAATATGGCTCTTCACCGGTGGATGCCGCGGCGCTCCACACCCGCAACTGGCGCGACACTCGGTGCGGGTCACGGAAAATCGCGGGCAATATGTCGGTTTGCAGCGCGTCGAATGCGGCCGGTTCGCGGAAAAAATAGGTTTCGCCAACCGTGAGATGTTTCGCCAAGATTTGCCACTGGTTGCCGGAAACCGGCTCCCGGAGCAAAACATCCACCGCTTGAGAGGCATCATCGAAACCCATTTCTCGCGCGGCGGGTTCAAGTTTTTTAAGTAAATCATCGTGTCGGTTGGGCGGAAAATAAAGCCCCAACGCCATATCGATGAGCCGGCTGAATTTTGAAAGTTGCACAGAGGAATGGTTCTTACTCACGCCGAAACATCCTCCGCCGGGTCCGGAATGTCAATCGCATCGGTTTCGGGATTGACATCGGGCAGTGCCGCCGGGTTGCACAGATAGATAGCCTCCCCATCCTGCTCCAGCACGCCATCGAGCACAGGTGTTTTCAGCAGCACATTTCGCGCTCGCATCACGTCAATCAATTCGGGTTCCAGAATGCCCTCGACCGCATCGGCGAGCAGCAGCAACTGTCGCCCGTCCACCGTCACCAAAATCAACCGGTCAGACAACCGGATATCGCGCTGTGGCAAGTTGAACAGCGCGCGCAAATCGAACACGGTAACCATTTCACCGTGCAGGTTCACCACCCCGCGGATGAGCGCGGTTTCATTTGGCACCGGAATGATTTCCACAACGCGCATCACCCGCGAAACCATTTCCAGCGGCAAACCATATTTGCGATGTTCCAATTCAAATAACAAAAAACGATACGATGTTTCCATCCCGATTCCCCATCAAAACGATACCGTTTACATTATACGCCCAAGTGCAGGCAGATTTCCATAAAATACACGTAAAGGTTTTCAGACTGTGGTGGTTTGTTATCACATCACTGCGTGCAACCGACAACTTGACATTCCACTCCATTTCTGATATAGTGTTATTATAACACTATCTGCCGGGCCGAACAGCCCATTTATTTTTAGATCATATTAGTGTATTTTTCACACTTTTTGGAGGCAAACAAAATGAACTGGAAAAATCCATCCCCCGCCGATACGGCAATCTATCACCCCGCCGATGTTTTTGCCGCCGGATTGCGACATCATCACATCGCCAACACCGCCTACCCCATCAACCACAATGTCACTATGAAACCATACCGTGTGCCACGCGCCGACTTTGAGCAGGTCGCGGCGGCGGCGTGGGCAGACGTGCCCGAAATGGGGCTGTACATTCACATCCCCTTCTGCGCCCATCGCTGCAATTTCTGCGAATATACGGTCATCAACCCGGCCACCAACGCCGAATGGGAAGACCGCTATTTCGATTTGCTGTTGAAAGAGATGGAAATTTATGACAATTTACTGACTACGCGCAATATCGTCACCACCGGATTCGATGTCGGCGGGGGAACACCTGCCTTCGCCAGTGTGAAAAATCTGGCGCGGCTGGTGGACGGCGTTCACCGCCATTTCACGTTTGCCCCCGATATGGTCGCCAGCATTGAGACCACCCCGCTGATTGCCGCCGACCAGCCGGAAAAAATCGCCGCGTTCCGCCAAATGGGCTTCGAGCGCATCAGCATGGGCGTGCAGGTGACCCAACTCGCGCTGGCGCAAAAACTGGGGCGGCAGTACCGCGGATTTGACGGGCTGCTGCGCGCGGTGGACAACATTCGCGCCGCCGGTTTCGAGCGCTTCAACATTGATTTGATGTACGGTTTCGCCGGTCAATCGGTGGATGATTGGCGCGCCAGTGTCGAAAAAGCGCTGGAACTCGGCACGGAATATATCACGCTGTACCGAATGCGCTACAAAAATACGCAACTCGCGCCGGAGGCGGCACGAGTGCAAAAAGATACCGCCACCGAAATGTATCGCGTCGCCCACCAAATTTTGAACGGCGCGGGCTATCTCACCCCGCTCGGCAAAAACACATTCAGCCGTATCCCCGCCGATGACGGGTGCAGCGATTATCTGAGCAACCG
>JANTHQ010000286.1 GCA_024762375.1 Anaerolineaceae bacterium | reverse complement strand
ATTTGAGGTTGGTGATGACGACGATGACCGCCACCCGCTCGTACAATGTCGATAAAAACTGAAAGATGAGCTGCGCGCCGGTGGCGGAAAAGGGGATGAACCCCAATTCATCGAGCACAATCAGTTTGTGGCGCAGGGCGGTGGCCAGAAATTTGTCCAACCGGTGCTCGTCCTGCGCGGCGATGAGTTCGTTGACCAGCCCGGCGACGTTATAAAACCGCACCCACAGCCGCTGCCGGCACGCAGCCAGTGCCAACCCGCTGGTGATATGCGTTTTCCCTAATGGGGTCTTATGCTAGTTAGAGTTTTGTAAAAACTTCTCCTGTCTGGTAAAAATCAGTGACCAAACCAAGCCAAACAGGAGAAGCACGAATGATTATAGAAGATTTTACCGATTTTTGTCTAACTGTGTATGTGATTGTGGATGACATTTACCGACAACTTGCGCCATTATTTAAGCGCCCCGGACCGCAACCCGACTGTAGTGACAGTGAATTGATAGCGATGGTTCTGATAGCAGAAAGTAAGGGGTGGGATTTAGAAACCAATCTCTTGAGCAATCTGGAACCCTATCGAAATTTATTCCCGGTTATCCCGTCACAAAGTCGCTTCAATCGTCGCCGCAGGCAGTTAATGCACGCTTTCAACTTGATCCGACAAGTTCTATTGGCGCAGTCGGGTTTAGCACAGGTTCGTGACTGCGTCATTGACAGCCTGCCTGTTCCGGTGGTGAAATTCCATTTAGTCCCCACTTCAACCGGGGATTGGCGGGAACATCACGCGGATTTCGGGAAAGTTTCGTCCAAAAAGCAAACCTTCTTCGGCTATAAACTGCATTTACTCGTCACATCCGACGGGTTGATTATAGATTTCGAACTTGCACCGGCGAGCGCCACAGATTTGCAAGTTGGCGTTGAGTTGTTGTCACAGCACACTGACATAAACGTAATTGGTGATAAGGCGTATATCAGTGCCGGACAAGCCGATGAATTATGGAAACACAATCGCATTCGGTTGCGCACTTTGCCCCGTAAAAACCAAAAAGTGCAACTTTCAGCGGGGAGTAGACGACTGATTAACGCCAAACGACAAATTATAGAAACAGTCAATGGGCAACTCAACGAGCAATTTCACATTGAAACCAATCATGCCCATTCTTTTTGGGGATTATGTACCAGACTTTATGCCAAATTGACGGCTCACACCTTGGGCATTTATATTAATCGCCTGATTGGCAAAGAAAATTTCTTACAAATTAAATCCCTGGCTTTTGCTAACTAGCATAAGCCCCTATTCACCGTTTGAGACAAGGCCAGAGCGAGCGACAAATCAGCCGCGATACGCAGATTGCCCGTCAGACTGTCCACAAATACAAGCAATGGGCACAAGCCCGAGGCTATCTGTTGCCGGATAACCCGCTGCCGGACCACGCGACACTGGCTGCGGCGCTGGGCCCGGTCATCCCACCACCACGACCACAATCGACGCTGGAACCCTATCGCGACAAAATAAAGAAATGGCGCGCCGAGGGCGTGGAGATGATGGCGATTTGGCAGCGATTACAAGAGGACTATCACTATCCGGGCAGTTATTCATCCGTCCGCCGCTTTTGCCACCGGCTCAATCCGCCCGCCCCGACGGCGGTGGTGCGGGTACACACCGCGCCGGGTGAAGAGATGCAGGTCGATTTCGGCTATATCGGCAAAATATACGACCCGCGCCGCGGCAAGATGCGCAAAGCCTATGTGTTTGTGGCCACGCTCAGCCACAGCCGTCACCAATATGCTGAAATTGTTTTCGACCAGAAGATAGCCACCTGGCTGGCACTGCACCGCCGCGCCTTTGAGTATTTTGGGGGCGTGCCGCGCCGGGTAGTGCCCGATAACCTCAAAGCCGCGGTTCGTAAAGCGCTGCTCATCGACCCGATTTTAGCCGAAGCCTACCGCCGCTTTGCGCTGCACTACAATTTCCTCATCAGCCCGACCCGCCCGCGCACGCCGCAGCACAAAGGCAAGGTGGAGAACGGCGTGCATTATGTCAAACGAAATTTCATCGCCGGGCGCACTTTTGCCGATATTGACGCGGCGAATGCCCGCTTGAAAATCTGGGTGAAGGAAATTGCCGGAGCACGCATTCACGGCACCACCCGTCAAGCCCCGTGGCAGGTTTTCCACACCGTAGAACGCGCCCAATTGCAGCCACTGCCCATCAACCCTTTCCGGCTGCTGGCGATTAAGCCGGTCAAAGTTCATCGCGACTGCCATATCACGCTGGACGGTAATTATTATTCCGCACCGCATCGTTACATCGGGCAGCGCCTCGACGCGCACATTCACGAAAAGATGATTTATCTTTATGATGGCGCTGAGCTGGTTGCCAGCCATCTGCGCCATTCCGGCACCGGGCACTGGTCAACCCGGCTGGATGATTATCCCCCCGAAAAAGCGGCGTATTTGAAACAAACCCCGCCCAAATGTCGGGAAAATGCAAAAAAGATTGGACCTGCCACCACAAAAGTGGTCAACACCCTGCTCGATAGTCGCCCGCTCGACCGGCTGCGCGCCGCGCAAAACATCCTGCGGCTGGCGGAAAAAGTCGGTCCCAAACGGCTGGAACGCGCCTGCGCACGGGCGCTCTATTTTGACGATATTCAGTATCAGCGGGTCAAACAAATTCTGAATGCTGGCCTGGATCACGAACCGCTGCCCGGCAAAACACCGGTCGTTGAACCGGCTGTACCCTTCGAATTTGCCCGCAGCGCACAGGAATTCTTTCCGCAAAACGGGGGGCTGCCGTGTTGACCCATCCGCTGCTTCCCAAATTACGGCAATTGAAATTGGGCGGGATGGCGCATACGCTCGATACCCGCGCCGCGCAGGCCACCGCCGAGCAACTCAGCCCCACCGAATTTCTGGCGCTGCTGCTGGATGATGAACTGGAACGGCGCGCCGGTCAGCGGCTGGCGCGGCACATCAAACAATCCGGCTGCGATGTCAACAAAACGCTGGCGCAGTTCGATTTTGCCGCAGCCCCCGATGTTGACCGCGGGCTCATCCGCGATTTGGCAACCGGTGCATTCATCGCCCGCCACGAAAATATTCTGTTCAGCGGCCCCACCGGCACCGGCAAAACCCATCTGGCACACGCGCTGGCTTTCGAAGCCCTGAAAATGGAAAAACGGGTTATTTTCCGCAACACCGCCAAACTGCTGGCTGAGTTGAATACCGCTCGCGCCGTCGGCACCTATCCCCGCCTGTTGCGAAAAACGCTCACCGCCGACCTGCTGGTGCTCGATGATTTCGGCTTGCAGCCGCTCACCGCTCAAGGCGCCCAAGACCTGTATGACATCATCGCCGAACGCTATGAACGTGCCGCGCTGATTGTCACCAGCAACCGCGCCTTCACCGAGTGGGGGGCGGTATTTGGTAACGACCTGCTCGCCAGCGCCGCGCTCGACCGGCTCACACACCACAGCCACACCTTCACCATTCGCGGCGAAAGTTATCGCCAGCGCCAGCGCAGAAAGGAGGTCTCCGGCGTCTCCGCAGCCTCGCCTGCTACCCCCTGATTTCCCTGTTTACCAACCCCGCCTCGCACCGCTAACCGGTAAACACCCAGCCGCACATGCCCGGTAAACACCCCCCGCTTTTTGACAGGGGGCTGGCAGCGTATGCTGTCGCCGCTACCTTTTGCCTCGGAAGCGGAAGCGCGTCCGATGCTGGAGACGCTTGTCAAACGGCGGCTCAAGCGCGGTTACCGGGTGGTAACGGTGGATTAATGCGCTTCGTCGGGCGTAGCTAACGTCCGGCGGAAGTCGGCGAGTTTGGCGTCCCAG
>JANTHQ010000285.1 GCA_024762375.1 Anaerolineaceae bacterium | reverse complement strand
CACACCCAATCCCACAAAACCGCCGATGAGCGCGCCGCTCGGTTCGGGCATACCGCTTCCGGTTTCGAAAAACTTTTCCAGCATCGCCGGATTCAGTTGGAGGAAAAGCATGGGGATGGTGGATAGCAGCGTGAAAATCAACTGTACCCCGAAACTGATTCCGGCGGCGATAAACAGCGGACGGGTTTTGATGTTCATAAGTTCTTCTCCGGCGATTGCTGAATCAGTGCGCCCAAAATAATCAGCACAACCCACACGCTATCGGCGGCGAACAGATGCAGCATTTGCGACCAAACGGGCACCAGCAACACCAAATTCACCCCGCCGATGACCAATTGCGCCACAAATATCGCCATCAAAATCCGTGCGGCGGTGCGCACCGGTTGTTCGCCGGTGGAGGCCAGATACTGCGCCAGTACCAGCAGATAAACACCCGTGAAAATGGCGATGACTGGATGCCACACCCGCAGCCGTATCAGAAAGTGGGCGGTGGGTTCAAAATCCTGCGCGATGCCTTCTGCCAGCGACCCGGCAGGAAACAGCGTGTCGCCCAGCGCGGTGATTGCGCCCGTCACACCGAGCACCAGCACTGCCAGCATGCCGAGCAACGCCGCCCATCCGGCGGGGCGCATCGGTTTGAGCGAGATGCGTTTGCCTCCCGATGCCCACCATGCCGTCAGCGTCAGTGCCGCCAGCAGCAAAAAAGTGTTCAGCAAATGGGTGGAAACGGCATATACCCGCGCCACCGATTCGTTGTATGCCACCAATTCGAACAAAACCAGCCCAGCGCCGACCAGCGCTTCGGTGACCATCAGTATCATCGACAGGGTTGCACCCAGTCGCACCGGATGTTTTTTCGGAAAAGCGCGAAACGCCCAAATCAGCATCGCCAGTACCAGCAGAAATGCGATGCCGCTGGTGGCGCGGTGGCTGAATTCTATGATCGTTTCCAGTTGCGGCGCGCGCGGCAAAACCTCGCCCTGACAGGATGGCCAATGTGCCCCACAGCCTGCGCCGGAACCCGTCGCGCGGACATACGCCCCCCACAGAATGACTCCGATATTGAACAGCAGTGTTCCCCATGCATATTTGGCAAAAGCGGGTAATTTCATAAAAACTCCGAGTAGTGGTCAGTTATCAGCCGTCAACAAACGGGTGAAGTTCTATCCCTATCCCTATCTTTTTCACGCATCACGAATCAATTTCAGCAGCGCGGTGACATTCAGTGTGGTTTTGGGCACGAATGACCCCGGCAGAACATATTCCTGGTCTTTCGCCCCGTCGGCACTGCGTTCGGAACTGTGGGCATTTGCCCCCGCCGGACCCAACCCGTCCATGGTGGGGATGGTTTGCCATGTGTGATTGCCGTCACTCAACCCGCCGCGTTCCTCTTTTTCCACCGCCACACCCGTTTCGTGGGCGGCCTGCGCCCAAATATCGAACAAACGATTGCTGCCCGCGTTGCGTGACCACGGCTGCATTTTTTCCAGCAAATCAATTTTCACATCGCAGCGATAACCATCGCTGACGGCAGCAACGGTGGATTGCCCGTCCAGCGCCATCATCGCCGATATGCCGTCTTCGAACACGCCCGGCTCAAATGCACGCATCTCCACCCGTGCCTCGGCGAAATGCGGCACGCGGTTGACCACCGAGCCGCCATGCGCTGTGCCGACATTGTATGTCAGCGCGCGGTCATAATCGGTCAGCGCGGCAACCCGGCGGATAGTGTCTGCCAGTTGCACAATCGCATTTGCACCGTGCGGATGCTGATTGCCCGCGTGTGCCGAGCGTCCCGTGACCGTAATGCGATATTCGGCTTTGCCTTTGCGTGCCGTCACCAGTTTGAATGTGCTGTCTTCCAGCGCCCCGCCTTCAAAAATCAAATTCGCCAGCGTGTCACCCGCCAGCCGCTCGCGGCACAATCTGCCGAAATCAAGCGACAGCCGTTCTTCGGCAGCATTGAACAGCACCACCCATGTGATTGCTTCGAATTCGGCGGGGGCGAACGTGCGCAGCGCGTCCAGTGCCATCAGCGCGAGAACATTGCCGCCTTTCATATCCACCGTGCCGGGGCCGTAAATGCGATTGCCCTCCGGCCGCCAGTGAAAATCGTGCTCAATTTCCTCTTCCGGTGAAAAAACCGTGTCGAGGTGTCCCACCAGCCCGATTTTTTTGCCGGAGGTGCCTTCGCGGGTGAGTACCAGATGTTTCCCGAAATTCGGATTTTCCGCCTGAATTGTTTCGGCGGTAAAGCCGAGCGGCGCAAACGCTTGCGCCGTAATTTCGCCCACCGCGTTCACTCCGGGTGGATTATCGGTGAAACTGTTGATGTCCACCATCTGTTTCAGTAAGTCGAGATATTCGGGAAGCTTCTGGGTTAGATATGGTTGGAGTTTGGTGTGCATAAATGTTTCCTTTCGGGCTAATGGCTGTCAGCTTACAGCTTTAAACCGTACGCCTGCGCCAAAATTTCGATGGGATGAACCAGTGTCGCGCCGGTGTGATGCTCGATTTGCCAGCGACAGGTTTCGCTGTCGCACACGGCAATTTCCGAGCCCGATTCGATGATATGGTCGAACACGGGTTTGCCCACTTCAAACGCAATATCGAATTTTTCTTTTTTGTAGCCATACGTGCCGGCGATACCGCAGCATTCCGCCTGAATGTGATCCACTTTCACCCCGGGAATCAATTTCATCAATTCGATGGCGGGGAAACCGATGTTGTGTGCCTTCAACTGGCAGGGCGAATGGTATGGCAGGGTGATGTCCATCGGCTGAAAATCGGTGCGGAGTTCCCCTTTTTCCGCCAGTTCCAGCAGAAATTCCGAAATATCATACGTGTCCGCCGCCACCTGCGCTGCTTCCGGTGTGTTGATGTCCAAAATATGGCGATAATCCGATTTGAGGGTGAGCGTGCAACTGGTGGATGTGCCGACAATCGGGATGCCGCGCCGGGCATATTCCGAAAGGGAAGTCAGGTTGAAATCGGCATTTTTGCGGGCGGCATCAAATTCCGCGTTGGAGAGCATGGGCAATCCGCAGCATACCTGCGGCGGAATCAGCACCTCGAAGCCGTTGTGTTCCAAAATCGCCACCGCCGCTTTGCCGACGCGCGGTTCGTAATAATTGGTGCTGCACCCGTGGAAATAGACCACCTGCTTTTTCGGCTTTTCGGTGGGGGCAAGCGCAGCGAGTGTTTTTTTGTGCACCCCGTTGAACCAGCCGCGAAACGTCTCGAAAGAGAACATCGGCATGGGGGCATCGCGGTGAATGCCGATGACCCATTCGGTGGCGGTGCGGATGAGCCGGTTGCTGAACAGCGCGTTGGCAATCGGTGCAACCGGGCTGCCGAGTTTGCCCAGCAGTTCGCTGCGCCCCAGCAGGCGGTTTCGCAGGGGGATGCGCTCGCGCTCGTAAAGTTTGGCGCGCCCTTTGGCGTTCATCTCCATCACTTTCACGCCGTGCGGGCAGACCATGGTGCAGACGCCGCAGCCGCTGCAATAATCGAGGCTGTAATCCACCGAAATATCGTGCGGGTTGCGCAATCGCTGCGCCTGCGGGCCAACGAATTTCGGCCCCGGAAAGAGGTCGGTCACGTTATGCACCGGGCACATCGACGTGCAGATATTGCACTTAATGCACGCATCGGCGGTAAATTGCACCTGCTCCCAAATGGAGAGGGTGAGGTCGGGGGTTTCGGGTTTTTGGTTCATGGTTTCAAGTTTCGTCAGTTTTCAGTTTTTGGTTCAAAGTTCAAGGTTGCAGGGTTGCAGTTTCCTTCCCGTGAAAGCGATAATCTGGATGTATTTTCATCATATCAGATTGTAAGAAAACATGGTCTGGGTGGTTAGGATTAAGTTCGGCTATTCTTTGGTATAG
>JANTHQ010000284.1 GCA_024762375.1 Anaerolineaceae bacterium | reverse complement strand
ATTGGGATGTTCACGATTACGGGCTGGACGCGCTGGCGCAACCCGCACCGAATGGCACGGTGGTCGGCATTTTGGGAGAAATGACACTGCTGCGCTATTTTCAGGAAGTGCAATCCGTGCGCCCCGATATCCGCACCATTGCCGCCGACCGGGATGACGCACGGCGGCAAACGGTGGAAAATCTGCTTTTGGCGGGTGAAACGGTGTATCTGACCCGCGAACTGCCCGGTGCACCCGCCGCATGGCATTTTTCGGCGGCGGGACCGCTGATTCGCGTTTCCGATGCGCCCATTCCCGCCCCGAAATTCGATGCGGCAGCAGGAGAATCGCTCACGCCGGAAATTTCGCTGGCGGGCCATTCTGTCAGCCGACCGCCATCACACGCAAACCCCGCCCCGGTGCGGTTGACGCTGGTTTGGCAGGCGACACAATCGCCGCCGGTGGATTTGAAGGTGTCGGCGCGGTTGCTGGATGCGGCGGGGAATGTCGCTGCGGTGACGGATGCTGTGCCGGTGCATTTCGCCTACCCCACCGGACGCTGGCGCGCCGGAGAATCCATCGCCGATGTGTATGACCTGCAGTTGCCCGCGGGCACATCGGGCACATTTACCCCGCTCATCATTCTGTATGACCCCGCCAACGGCGCAGCAGAGGTCGGGCGGATGGAATTGCCGCCACTCAGTTTTTAGATGCCGCCAGTACCGCCGTTTGTGCTGTCAATAATTCTGCGATGCCCGTTTCCGCCAAATCGAGCAGGGCGTTGAGCGTTTGACGGCTGTACGGCGCACCTTCTGCCGTGCCCTGCACTTCGATGAACTGTCCGTCGCCGGTCATCACCACATTCATATCCACTTCTGCCGCCGAGTCTTCAGCATAACACAAATCGAGCATCGGTCCGCCATCCACCACCCCCACACTGACCGCCGCCACCGGCACGCGGAACACGTCCGGCGGCACGATACCCGCATCCACCAGTTTTTGCACCGCCAGCGCCACGGCGACATACCCGCCGGTGATGCTCGCCGTGCGCGTGCCGCCATCGGCTTGCAGCACATCGCAATCCACAGTGATGGTGCGCTCGCCGAGCGCATCCAAATTGAACGCGGCACGCAAACTCCGCCCGATGAGCCGCTGGATTTCTTTGGTTCGTCCGCTCTCCATCGCCCGCCGCCGCCCGATGCGGGTGTTGGTGGAACGCGGCAGCATGCCGTATTCCGCAGTGAGCCAGCCGCCGCCCGAAGCCTCTTTCCAGCGCGGCACGCTCTCTTCCACCGATGCGGTACACAGCACACGGGTATTCCCGGATGTCACCAGCACGCTCCCTTCGGCGTGGATGGTGAAATTCGGGGTAAAGGTGACGGGGCGCAATTCATTGTTGGCACGATTATCAATTCTGGACATTTTTCTTTCCTTCCAATTTGCGAATGGTGAATGAGCGAATGGGCAAATCTCCAATAACCAATCAACCGGTTCAGCGAATGACGAGTGTCAAAGGACAAATGACCATTAAAAACACGCTTGCTATTCGTAATGACAAACAGCGGTAAATGCGATATAATAAAGGGTATGAAAACTATTTTTCTATTGAGACACGCAAAATCGGCGTGGGGAACACCGGGGCTGGCAGATATTGACCGCCCGCTCGCAGAACGCGGCCGGCGCACTGCCCCCCGAATGGCGCGGGTGCTATCCGCACCCAAATGGATGCCCGATGCCATCATCACCTCCCCGGCGCTGCGCGCGCAGCAAACGGCGCAGTTGGTGGCGGATGCCATCGGCTTCAGCGGGGAGTTGCGGCTCGATGAGCGGCTGTATCCCGGCGATGCGCCCGCATTTTTCGCGGTGCTGCGCGGATTGCCGCCGTCTGTCACCCGTCCGCTGCTGGTGGGGCACAATCCGGCAATGGAAGCCATCGCTGCCGCGCTCAGTCAATCTGCCGCCGAAAATTTCAAAATTCCCACGGCGGGTTTGCTCTGTTTCGATGTGCATTGCGCCGATTGGGGGCGGCTCGTTCCCGGCGATGGTAGGCTGCGCTGGTTTCTCATCCCCAAAACAGTAAAACTGCTGCGTAAATTATAACCATTCAATCAACAGATGCAAGAGGGACAATCAATGGCGATATTTTCGGGAAAAAAGAACCTTTCAAATGTCGATGCGGCATGGCTCAGCATGGAAGATCCCACAAATTTGATGATGGTGACCGGGATAATGATGTTCGACCAGCCGATTGATTTCGAGCGACTGAAAAAAACCATCGCCCACCGTTTGCTGCGGTTCGACCGTTTCTCGATGCGGGTTGTCCAGCCGAAAAGCCGTTTCGGCAAACCATATTGGGAAAAAGACCCCACATTCAATTTGGACGCACACATCCATCGCATTGCGCTGCCCGCGCCGCACGACCACTCTGCGCTGCAAGATTTGGTCAGCGATTTGATGAGCACACCGGTGGATTATAACCGCCCGCTGTGGCACATGTACCTTATCGAAAATTATGGCGAAGGATGTGTGGTGCTGTCAAAATTGCATCACGCCATCGCCGACGGGATTGCGCTGGCGTACATTTTGCTATCGCTGACCGACGATTCGCCGGACGCGCCGGAACCCCCGCCCCCCGATGAAAACGATTTGCGGCGGGGACGGCTGGCATCGCTGGTGAATACCGCTTTTTCGCTGGCGAAAACATCCACCAAACTGACCGGAAAACTGGTCGGCGAAGGGCTGGACGTGCTGGCAGACCGTTCCAAACTGGCAGATTTGGCACAACTCGGCGCAGATGGCGCCGCCAGCGCGGGTCGGCTATTTTTACGCCTGCCCGACCCACCGACCATCTTTAAAGGAAAACTGGGCGTTGCCAAACGGGCGGCATGGTCGCAAGCGGTGCCGCTGGCAAATGTCAAAGCCATCGGCAAAGTGACGGGCGGCACAGTGAACGATGTGCTGCTGACGGCGATGACCGGCGCGTTGCGGCGATATATGGAAGAACGCGGCGAAGAAACAGATGGCGTGAATTTCCGCGCGGTCATCCCCGTAAACCTGCGCCCGCTGGAAGAAGAGCCGGAACTGGGCAACCATTTCGGGCTGGTATTTCTGTCGCTGCCGGTGGGCATCACCGACCCGATTGACCGGCTGTATGAACTGAAAAAACGGATGGATGCGCTGAAAGGGAGCACCGAAGCGGTGGTGGCGTTTGGAATTCTGGGCGCAATCGGCCTGTCACCCAACGAAATTCGCAAAATTGTGATTGATATGTTCCAAGCCAAAGCCACTGCAGTGATGACCAACGTGCCCGGCCCGCGCGAACGGCGCTATCTGGCAGGTGTGCCGATGCGCAGTGTGATGTTCTGGGTTCCGCAGGCAGGGCGGCTGGGTATGGGCATCAGCATCCTCAGTTACGCCGACGAAGTTCGGTTGGGGGTAGCGACGGATGCGGAATTGGTTCCCGACCCGGCGCGAATTACCGATTTCTTCCACGATGAATTTTCGGAATTGATGAAATTAGTGGATGCCGCCCGCGCCAGCGAAACCGCTCGCACCGCAAAGACGAATGACGGGCGCTGTCAGGCCATTACCAAAGCCGGACATCGCTGCAAAAACAAAGCGCTGCCCGGTTCAAAATACTGCCGGGTGCATCAGCCATAGCGCACGCTCGCATTATGTCAAATTAACTCGTGCAGGTTGACGAGTTGCTAATTTTATCGTACAATAAAAGAGTGACATAACGTTTTCAACCACGAAGGGGGAAAAAATGAAAAAGACGTTTATCGGCACAATTGTAATGGTTGCATTGGTTTTGGGGATTTTGGTTTTACCGGCATTGGCACAGGGCCCGACAAACCTCGTCCAAAATGGAAGTTTTGAAGACGGTTTTGTTGAAGGGCTCGGCGT